>URXI01000001.1 GCA_900551775.1 uncultured Eubacterium sp.
GGCTCGAACCTATGACCCTCTGCTTGTAAGGCAGATGCTCTCCCAGCTGAGCTAAACGCCCGCAGTGTCCGCTTCTTGAATGCTTGGCACGTTTATAAATTATACAACATCTCGTTTTCTTTGTCAAGAAGTTTTTTAATTTATTTTTTCGTGTTACTTTCGTGCTCGTCTCTTGTGAAGAAGTGAGCCGAAAATTATATTACCACATCTGTAATCTTATGTCAACATTTTTTTCAAATGTTTGGCAATCATTTTTTAATCTTGTCCAATCTGACAGATTCATCTATGATGACAGCCTTGCCGCCTGACAAACTGGTAACCGTCTCTTTTAATGCTCCCGCACAAGATGGATCAGTAATGATCTCACAAGTTACCGTATCGGCATAAACTATATTAGCAAATTTTACATCATAAGTAAAGTAGAAATTTTGTATTTTATTAAAAACACCATAATCGACCCTATAAGTCATTACCGACAGTTCTTTGACATCGCAGGGTCCGGCCGCTTGAATTCCAAGCTTTGCGCTGCTCGTATAAGCGCGCACCAACCCGCCGGTTCCCAGTTTGATCCCGCCAAAATATCTGGTGACCACCACTGCGATATTCGTAAAACCTTCCTGTACCAGCATCTGAACGATAGGCGCCCCGGAAGTACCCTGCGGCTCGCCATCATCACTTCCCCACTGCACCTGAAACTTGTCTCCAATGACCATCGCCGGTACATTGTGGGTTGCGTCTTTATATTGTTTTTTGATGGCGGCGATAAATAAATCTGCCTCTTCTTTTGAAGAAACAGGCTTCACATGGGCAATAAATCTCGACTTTTCTATAACCTGCTCCGCCTGTCCCTCCTCATATACTGTACTATATCGTATCATATTCCTTAAGCCTCTGATAATCTTCTTGATTTAATTCGACGTCAAACAAAGTCCCCTCTTCCAGATATTCCATGGATCTGACCAGGGCCTTTTCGCACAGATAGGATGACAAATCTCCTCTCGTATAGGGAATCATCAGTTTTGCGTCCACTTTGTCAGCAAAAACAATCTCTTTGATTTTGTCAATCAGCTGATCGATATTGATATCTTCTTTAGCGGATACAAAGAGATTGGACAGATTCGTCACCGGCGCCTGAAAATCCGGGTTCAGATCAATCTTATTAAAGACCATGACTTTTTCCTTTGCTCCCGCACCGATTTCCGACAAAACTTTGTTCGTCACCTCGATGTGAAACACATTTTCCTCGTAGGAAGCGTCTACGACATGAAGCAGCAGATCAGCATAGAGCACCTCTTCCAAGGTCGCTTTAAAGGCCTCTACCAGGCTGTGAGGCAATTTGCTGACAAATCCCACCGTGTCGATCAGAATGAATTCATGATTGGTATCCAGTTTGACGCTGCGCTGCTGTGTATCTAAGGTTGCAAAGAGCATATCCTTTTCTTTTACGGACTTTTCCGATTTGTCAGCGACAGAAAGAAGCCTGTTCATCAGAGCAGACTTCCCTGAATTGGTATATCCTACAAGCGCAACGACCGGAATGCCTGACTTCTCTCGTTTCGCACGCTGCACACTTCTCGTCTTCACCAACTGCGCAAGTTCACTTTTGATGTCATCCATCCGCCTTTCGATATGGCGTCTATCTGTTTCAAGCTTCTTCTCACCCGGTCCTCTGGTGCCGATTCCCCCGCCAAGCCGGGAAAGAGATTTGCCAAAGCCTGTCAGTCTTGGCATTCTATATTTCAGCTGCGCAAGTTCTACTTGCAGCTTGCCTTCTCTGGAATCTGCTCTGGAAGCAAAAATATCCAAAATCAAAATTGTGCGGTCTATCACCCTCACATCCATTGCGTCTTCCAGATTTCGCAGCTGCATTCCCGTCAGTTCGTCGTTAAAGATCACCATATCGGCTTCCATGTTCCTGACTAATTCTGCGACTTCTTCTACTTTGCCCTTTCCAATCAAAGTCGCCGTATTCGGCTTTTCTAAAACCTGGACGACCTTGCCCAGAACCTGGGCATTCGCTGCCTCGGCCAGCCCGGCAAGTTCTTCCATAGAATAAGAGATGTCTTCTCTTCTCTGCAGGCCGACCAAAATCGCCCTGTATTTTTCTTCTGTTATTATTTCATTATTTTCATTAAATCTCAACATGTCATTAGTATACCACAGATTACTGATTGGTTGCATCCAAAATATTATCCTTAGGCACATTTACATAGCTGTCTGGTACTTCACCGACGATGACGACCTCTGAAATCAGCATCTTGTTCTTAATTTTAAAATTCTCGGCCGAAAAAGGCTGCAGCACTCTGACATTACTTTCTATCGTTATGTAAATTTTGTATTTGGTCTGATTAATTCCCTGGCTTTCAAATTCTGTTTCAAAATCACATTTTGTAACAGATAAAGGCAGAATTTTGATGTTAATATTGAGGTGGTCTGCCTCCGACAGCAGTTTACTGCCGGCTAGGGAGCCATATGACAGCTTGATTACGCGAGGTTCTATACTGTCATATTTTTTCTGGAGGTTCACAGCAAATTCCGCTACCATTCTGTTGATCAGGCTGGTGTTGGACTGCACCATCTGGACTTTATCGTCCTTTCCCGACTTTACGATAAAGAGATTTTCCTCATAATCTTTACCTGAAAAATCCTCTTTGATAGTCTGGTTGATGATTTCTGTAATCATACCCTTGGCTTTCAGCTGGCTCACAGCGTCGATATTTGGCTCTATTTGGCTTTTAAATCCATTGATCAATAAAATGCATGCTACACTAAAAAGAATCAGCGAAATCGTCAATTTTTTCCAAAAAGAGAGTTTTTCATTTCTATATCGTCTCATAAAAAAACCTCCTGCTATCATATTCTATGTTCAGCAGAAGGTTTTTGTTATCAATTAAATCTCAAAATTCTTAATCGCGTCTCTCAGGAACTCGTTTGTAATCTTAATTCTCGTGCCTTTCATGCCCAGAGATCTGGATTCGATGACGCCGGCACTTTCCAGTTTACGAAGTGCATTTACGATGACTGAACGGGTGATACCGGATTTGTCAGCGATTTTGCTGGCAACCAGAAGACCTTCATCTCCCTTTAATTCAGCAAAAATTTTCGTAACAGCATCCATTTCTGAATAGGACAGAGTGGAAAGAGCCATATCTACAGCTTCTTTCATTCTGATATCTTCTTCTTCATCCATGGCAATTCCTCTGGCCACTTCAATTCCGACTACTGTCGCACCGTATTCACAGATCGCGATATCTTCATCGTCGTAAGCTTTGTCTGCTCTGGCCAGCAAAAGCGTGGCAATCCTGTTGCCGCCAAAGATAATCGGAACGATGGTATGGTACTTGCTCGCCATCGTATACTCATCACCGTAGTAAGCTTTGATGCTGTCATAAGTCAAATTCTCTTTGGTATCGGTAACCTGAAGGAATTTGTCGTTGTACTGCGTAGGCAGAACTACCTTTTTCGTCTCAGGATCCACGACTAAAGGAGCCTCTTCGCCTGATTCATATTTTGCCGCGAGAACCTTGCCCCTCCTGTTCATGATGTAAATGTTGGAATCCAGCATTTCACTCATAATATTACACAGCTCATCAAAAGAGATGTAGCCAGCTGTGCTTTCAGAAAGCACCCAATTCAGCTTTCTAATTCTTGTTAATAATTTTTCACTCATATTTTACCTCAACTTTTTAAATACTAACTAATTCTTATTGTATAGGTGGAACAATCCGCCTATAAGATATATCTGTCCACATCATCTTTGTGGATAGTATCCATGAATTTGCTCTGCACGAAAGCTCTGTCAATGGTAATCTGTTCTTCTTCCATCTCAGGGATGTTGAAAGAAATATCTTCCAGCAGCTTTTCTAATATTGTATACAGTCTTCTTGCTCCAATATTTTCAGTCTGCTCATTCATAAGATACGCCATTGTAGCGATTTCGTCAATAGAATCTTCTGTAAATTCTACTTTAATTCCTTCTGTTTCCAGCAATGCAATATGCTGTTTGATGATAGCATTCTCTGGAACTGTTAGAATTTGAACAAAAGATTCCTTTGTCAAATTCTGAAGCTCAACTCTGATCGGAAAACGACCCTGCAGTTCAGGAATTAGATCGGTCGGCTTTGACGTATGGAAAGCACCTGCACCGATAAACAAAATGTGGTCGGTCTTCACAGGCCCATATTTTGTGTTGATGACACTTCCCTCTACGATCGGCAGAATATCTCTCTGTACGCCTTCTCTGGATACATCGGCGCCGGTATGGTAGCTGGAGCTGGATGCAATCTTGTCGATTTCATCGATAAAGATGATGCCGTTCTGCTCTGCGTTTTCCAGGGCCTCGTCCGTAACTTGATCCATATCCAGCAGATTCTGAGCCTCCTGCTCCCTGAGAATCTTTCTCGCTTCTTTGACTCTGACTCTCTTGTTCTTGGTCTTCTGCGGCATCATATCGCCAAAGATATTGCCGATGGCGATGCTCATGCCCTCGTTGCTCATATCGAGCTGATTGCCTTTTGGCGTATCGTTGACTTCGATTTCAACAAATTGCTCTTCCAGCAGTCCCTGTTTCAGCTGTTGTCTGACCTGCTCTCTGGCCATCTCAATATCAGTTGGATCTACTTTCTTATCTTCTTCTTTGGCTTTGCTCTCTTCATAAAGCTTCTGGCTTGGGTAACCGCCGCTGTTCAGAATAAAGTCAAAGGGATTGCTCGGTTTGTTTTCATTTTTCTTTTTCTTGCCGCCAGGAATAATCGCTTCTATGATTTTTTCTTCTGCGATTTCTTCTGCAATATCGTATTTTTCCTGTAATCTCGATTGCTTGGTGATGCGGATCGCTGCTTCTACTAAGTCTCTGACCATGGAATCCACGTCACGTCCCACATAACCCACTTCAGTAAATTTAGTCGCTTCTACCTTGACAAAAGGCGCTTTCATCAATTTGGCCAGACGTCTGGCAATTTCCGTTTTACCACAACCTGTAGGCCCCATCATCAAGATATTCTTCGGTGTGATCTCTTCTCTCATCTCGTCAGAAAGAAGACTTCTCCTGTATCTGTTTCGCAGGGCGATAGCAACAGATTTCTTTGCCTCGTCCTGTCCGATAATATACTTGTCCAGTTCTGCCACAATTTCTTTTGGCGTCATACTCTGTATTTTACCTGCCATGATTCTCCCCCCTTATAACTTTTCTACCGTAATGTTATCATTGGTATATACGCAGATGGAAGACGCAATTTTCAGTGATTCTCTTACGATTTCTTCTGCGCTCATCTCTGTATGATTGAATAAAGCGTTGGCCGCTGAATATGCAAAGTTTCCGCCGGAACCGATCGCTACAAAATCCTGGTCAGGAACGATGACTTCGCCATTTCCCGATACGACCAGCAGATCATTCTCGTCCACTACGATCATCAAAGCTTCCAGGCTTCTCATGCCTTTATCAGAACGCCAAAGCTGTGCGAGATCCACGGCCGCCCTTTTTAGATTGCCGCCATGCTCTTCCAATTTCTTTTCAAATTTCTCAGTCAGTGAAAAAGCGTCCGCTACAGACCCCGCAAATCCAGTCAGCACCTGATTCTTAAAGATCTTTTTTACTTTTTTTGCTCCATTTTTCATGATGGCTGTCTCACCCATGGTGACCTGTCCATCTCCGCCGATGGCGATATCGTCAGGACCTCTTCTGACAGCACATATTGTGGTTGCGTGAAATTCTACCATTTTCTCTACCTCCATGATTCCTTTCAGGCTACTCTTTGTAGTCGCATTCAGCATTTGAGCAAGCTAAATTGCCTGCCTTTGTTTTCTTTTCAATTAAAAGTGCACCGCACTTTGGACATTTCTTGTTGACCGGTTTGTACCAGAAAGACTGATCGCAATCCGGATAGCCACTGCAGCCATAAAAGAGTTTTCCTTTTTTGCTCTTTCTCGCTACAATATCTTTACCACATTTTGGACATTTTACATCAATCGTCTTCACGATCGGTTTGGTGTTTTTACATTCAGGATAACCAGAGCAGGCGATAAACTCACCAAAACGACCCATTTTCAAGACCATCGGCTTTCCGCACAACTCGCAGGTTTCTCCTGTTGGCTGGTCTTCCACGGTCACTTTTTCTATCGCGTTATCTGCAATTTCCAGTTCTTTTTCAAAGGGTTCATAAAAATCGCGGATAACCCTCTTCCATTCTAAATCCTTGATTTCAACGTCGTCCAGCCTGTCTTCCATATCAGCAGTGAAGTTCGCATCGACGATTTCTTTGAAATATTCTTCCATCAGCCCCGTAACCAGAAAACCAAGTTCTGTAGGAACCAATGACTTTTTTTCCCTTGACACATATTTTCTCTCTGACAGAGTGCCTACAATCGGTGCATAGGTACTAGGCCTGCCGATGTTCTTCTCCTCCAGCTCTTTGACCAGGCTGGCTTCGGTATATCTTGCCGGCGGCTGGGTAAAATTCTGTGCTCCGCCAAGACTCACTGCTTCCAGCAGTTCGCCCTTCTCTAAGGCAGGCAGAATCTTATCCTTATCTTCGTCTGTGCTGCTCTTGTACACCCTTTGATAACCGTCAAACAATAGTTTAGATCCGGTCGTTTTAAAAGTATAATCGCCATTTTCTATCTCTACCTGCAGATTGTCAAATTTGGCTGCTGTCATCTGGCTGGCCATGAACCGGCACCAAATCAATCTGTACAGCTTAAACTGCTCGTTAGAAAGAGAGGCTTTGATTGATTCAGGATCCAGAGAAACGTTACTCGGCCTGATAGCTTCGTGTGCATCCTGGATGTCCTTCTTCTTATTGGAATATACGTTATGTCCCAGATATTCTTTTCCATATTGATCTGTGATAAAAGATGCCGCAGCGGCCTTGGCCTCGTCTGAAATCCTCACAGAATCAGTTCTCAGATATGTGATCAGTCCGACTGTACCTTGTCCCTTAATTTCAACACCTTCGTAAAGCTGCTGCGCGACCAGCATGGTTTTTTTAGTATTGAAGTTCAACTTCGTTGAAGCCTCCTGCTGCATGCTGCTAGTCGTGAATGGCGCAAATGGCTTCTTGATTCGTTCTTTCTGATTCAGCGCTGCAACAGTGTAATTTCCAGCGTTAAGCTCTGCTAATATCTTGTCATTTTGTTCTTTATTCTCAACAACCAGCTTTTTCTTTTTGAACTCCATCAGCCTGGCTGTAAACTTCTTGCCTTTTTTGAATTCTGCCGTAATAGTCCAGTATTCCTTCGGGTCAAAATCGCGTATCTCTTTCTCACGGTCGCAGATAATTTTCAGTGCTGCCGACTGTACTCTTCCGGCAGAGAGGCCTTTTCTGACTTTTCTCCAAAGAAGAGGGCTGATCTGATATCCTACCAATCTGTCTAATACACGGCGTGCCTGCTGTGCATCGACCAGGTTCAAGTCAATTTTTCTCGGATGTTTGATTGCTTCTTTGATGGAACTTTTGATAATTTCGTTAAATACAATTCTGCAGGGCGTGTCTAAATCAATTCCAAGCAGATTCGCAAGATGCCACGAAATTGCTTCTCCTTCACGGTCCGGGTCAGTTGCCAGATATACTTTAGAAGCCTTCTTCGCTTCTTTTCTGAGTTCCTTGATAATATCCCCCTTGCCTCTGATGGGAATGTACTGTGGTTCAAAATCGTTTTCGATGTCGATTCCCAATTTGCTTTTGGGCAAATCCCTTACATGCCCGACAGAAGCGATGACTTTATAGTTTGCACCAAGATACTTACCAATGGTTTTGGCCTTTGATGGTGATTCCACTATGACTAATGTTTTTTTCGCTGTTGCCATTTTTCCTCCCGCACTCTTTCGTTATATTAATGTTACAATCCTATATTGTATTAGCATTATCAGAATTTTGCAACAAAAACTTTCCCTAAAGATGAAAAAATTATTCCTTTCATTTCTAGAATTGTGATTATACCATTAATTTCCGAAGGTTTTATGTTCGTTTTGTGATATATTTCATCTATTGTGACTTCTCCGCAATTTTTAATCACTTCAAAGACCTTCCTTTCGTCCTCTCCCAGCTCCAATAGTTTCTCTTCCTTTATATAGGGAGAAATATTCAAATCCAGGAAAATATCGTCTATCAGGATGAGCGGCGTCGTGTTCTCTCGAATGAGTTTATTCGTTCCAAAACTATAATAACTGGTAATATTTCCCGGAACCGCATATAGTTTTTTCCCCTGCTCTTCTGCACATTCTGCTGTGATTAAAGCGCCGCTTCGATTGGGCGCTTCTACAACGACCACACTTTCTGCCAAAGCGCTGATCAGACGGTTTCTTTTGGGGAAGTCGTAAGATCTGGCGATATAGCCTGGTTCATGCTCAGATAAAAGCAGTCCTTCTCTAGCGATCTGCTGCTGTAGTTTCCGATTTTCCGGCGGATAAAAATGATCGGTACCGCCGCCTAAGACGGCAATGGTTTTGCCGCCCGCCTCCAACGCTCCCTGATGTCCCGCTGTATCAATTCCTTTTGCCAAGCCGCTGACCACTGCCACACCGTTTTCTGCGGCCCTCCTGCCAATGGTCTTCGCTACGGTTTTGCCATATTGCGTGCATTTTCTGCTGCCCACGACGGCAATACACCTATTTTTCAGCAGCTCAAGATCCCCCTCAAAATATAATACACCCAGATCGGGCACGAAGTCCCTCAAAATCTGCGGAAATTTGTCGTCATCTTTTAAAAGTTTTCCTTTCACAATAGTTTCTCCCTATACTGCAGCGCTTCTGCCAGATGGCTGCTCTGAATGTCACCGCCGCCATCCAGGTCAGCGACGGTTCTTGCCAGCTTCCTGATTTTCAGAACGGTTCTCGGGTTTAGCTGAAATCTGCGGTATGCCTGTTCCAACATCCGTTTTGCATCTTGATTGAGAAAGGCGAATTCCTCAATTAGATGATCGTCCAGCTGATGGTTCAGTGTAATATTTCTATCTATGTAGCGCCTGTATTGAATTTCCCTCGCAAATTCAATTTTTCCCTTCATCTCTTCCGATGATTCTGAAGTCCGAGAATTGAGGTCACTGTAATCTACCGGTAAAAGTTTGATGTGCATATCAATTCGATCCATAATTGGACCTGTCAGGCGAGACTGATAGTTGATAATTTCTGCCGGGCGACACACACACTCGTGAACAGCATCGCCATAATAGCCGCATTTGCATGGGTTTGTTGCCGCGACAAGCATGAAATCCGCGGGATATACGTAGGATTCTCCTTTTCTAACGAGAGAAATCTTTTTCTTCTCTAATGGGATGCGCAAAGTATCGATGATATTCTTGTCAAATTCTCCGATTTCATCCAAAAACAGCACACCTTTATCAGCCAGTGTGATTTCTCCCGGTCTCGGAATGGGACCCCCGCCCAGAAGTCCTGCCGCTGTAATCTTGTGATGAGGCTGCCTGAAGGGACGCCGGCAGATATAGGGCTGTCCTTCATTGAGCAGACCAGCTACTGAATAGATCATCGTCGTTTCTATAATCTCGTCGCGGCTCATCTTTGGCATGATGGACGGAATTCTCTCTGAGATCATCGTTTTTCCCGTAGAAGGACTGCCCACCATCAATATGCCATGGCCCCCTGCTACAGCTACCGTAATTGCTCTTTTTACGTTATCCTGTCCTTTGACGTCAGCAAAATCCAACATTTCTTCTGCCTCCGTAATGACATTTGCATGCAAAGGATCATGATCATAAGACGCTATTTCACATTTTAAATTAAAGTGATCGATGACCTCTGTGATGGATTCTACTGGTAGAAGACGAATTCCGCTCACTAGCGCCGCTTCATCCCTATTGGCTGCGGGTAAGATGACATTCTTCAGTCCCTGTTTTCTCAGAGCCATGACCATTGGAAGGATGCCATCACACGATTTTACACAACCGTCCAAGGACAGTTCTCCGATAAAGCCGTAGTCCGCCAGATCGCGTTCAAAAACCTGTTTCGAAGATGCCAGGATGCCCATCATCATTGCCAGATCAAAATGACTCCCTCGTTTGTGCATCCCGGCAGGTGACATGTTAATCGTAATCCTGCCCATCGGATACTGCAGTCCGGAATTACAGATGGCAGCACGAATTCTCTCTCTGGCTTCTTTTACGGTCCTATCACCTAGTCCGACGATATTCATGACAGGCATCCCTTTACTGATGTCCGTTTCAACAGTAATAGGCACTGCATCGATACCGTGTACCGCTGCCGAAATCGTTTTTGATAACATTCTGTGCTCCTCTCAAAATGCATTTTTAATTTGATTAAACAAAATTTCTATCACCTGAAAGCTGATAAAACTGTCGTTTCTTTTGTGGGATTTGAGATAACATGTGGCGGCATTTCTTATGTGTCTCTGTTTTTCAGGTGTTACCGATTCTGCCGGCATACCAAATTTTGCAGACTGCCTGGTCTTCACTTCTACAAAGATCAGTTCGTCGCATTTCTCTGCAATGATATCGATTTCGCCCATTTTACATCGGTACTTTCGTTCCAATATCTTACAGCCTTGCATGGTCAGAATTTTAACAGCAAAGTCTTCTCCAGCATCCCCGATTGGTTTTCTATCATACATCTTCTTCCGCTTCTCCATTTGTAAATTATTTCTATTTTTATATATAATTTACTACATTTTACATTATATGTCAATACTTTGACGGCAAAAAAACAGGAATCACCAAAAGTGACTCCTGCCCGGGGTCTGCTTTACATATTAAAGGACAAATTGCTCTATCGCTTTTGCTACGCCGTCATGATCGTTGGTATCCGTAACATAATCTGCTAAGGATTTCATTTCTTCTGATGCGTTGCCGACAACCACACCGATTTTGGCCAGTTTGATCATCTCTATGTCATTTGGGCTGTCTCCGCAGGCCATCAGCTCATCAGGCTTCACACCCAGTCTTCTCATGAGAAAGCGTAAAGCTTCTGCCTTGCTGGTATTAGCTCCGCCGATTTCAAAATTGTGCTGAAAGGATGAAGTCAGAGTGATATCCTCTATTTTTTCTAGAATCCTCTGCCATTTTTCTTTGTCTTCTATGTGCTCAAAATTGATACTGATATTCTCGATCCGATGCTTATTTTCAATCATGTAGTCGCAGATATGCGGAATCGGGTTGCGGGTGCTTTTGATGTATTCTGCATCGCGGTAAGTGGAACCATTGGCGACTACATCGTCATATTCTGCTTTGTCGATAAAGGCTTTACCGCCGACAAAGGTTTCAATGGAAAAGCGGGTGTCCTGCAGCACTCTTACGACTTCCTCAACGGCATGAGAGGCAAGATAGTTTTCATAGATGGTCTTCATCGTGGCCAATTCTGTTACATGGGCGCCATTGGATGTCACAATATATTCCAATCCCTCGATGCTAAAAAGCTGCTTGGGCAGCGACTGGAAGGTACGCCCTGTAGAAACGACAATGTGCACGCCGTCTTCCATCGCTTTTTTAAACGCAGCTATGGTCCTCCCCGATATTTCCTTTTGATTGTTGAGCGTGGTTCCATCAAGATCCAGAGCCACCATTTTTATCTTCTTATCTTTCATTTCCATCCCTCAATGCTAAAAACTCCGTATTATAAATTCTGACTTTCTTCATGGTACAGCCATCGTCATGGCCTGGATAAATCATGATGTCATTTTCCCATAGGTCGACCACATCGCATATGGAACGTTTCATATCGGCTTCTGAACCACCTGCCAGATCTGTCCTGCCCAAATCCGTATCAAAGATGGTGTCTCCTGTAAAGCACACCCTGCTCTTTGCTCCCATAATACAAATACTGCCTCTGGTATGTCCCGGTGTATGCAGGACTTCAAGGACTTCATCATCCAGTGCAAAAGTATCCCCCGCTTTTATACGCTGGTCCACTACACCTTTATATCCAAAAGCGTCCTCCTCGTGCATGAAGATTGGACACTCCAAAACATCTCGCACGGCCTCTGCTGCGCCCACATGATCGTGATGAAGATGGGTCAAAATAATGCCCTTTGGTGTCAGCTGATTTTCTTTCACAAAATTGATGAACTTCTTTGGTTGATACCCTGGATCTATGATATAGCAGTTTCCGCCTGTCTGTCCATAGAGCACATAACCGTTACTCTGAAGGCTTCCGCCTATAAATCTCTTAATTTTCAAAAAATCCCTCCCTTGCAGCAACGTATTGCAGCGCAATACTCCTACGCTTGATTCTGGAACCATTATACCGTGTGCATTCCTCTGAAAATACAATCGCGGCACACGATTCAATGAACGCTTCCTTACAGCAACGCTGTAGGATCGTTTGCGTTCATTATACCATGACTATACCTTTGAAAACACAGTCGAAAGTCATGATTCAATGGTTCCTACCTTGCGACAACGTCGTAAGATTATGGAACCATTATACCAAATTCCAAAACCTCTTGCAAATTCAAATGTTTTGAATTAGAATAGGGTAAGTGCTTATACAAAATTTTGAAATTGTAAAGAGGGTAAAAAGATGAACGTTGCTATTGTTGGCGCCGGCAAGCTGGGCTTTAAAGTCGCAGAAGCCTTGCTGGGCGGAGATTATGCGATTACAATGATCGACAAAAATGAGGACGTGCTGCATAAGCTGTCACAGCATCTGGACGTCATGACAATCAATGCAGATGCAAAAGATATTGCAGTTCTCAAGAACATCAATATCAATACATTTCACTATCTGCTGGCAGTAACGGATAATGACGAAACCAACATCGTAATTTCTGCTTTTGCAAAAAAACTGGGATGCAGGCATGTCATCGCCAGAGTCAGAGAACCGGAATATATGAATCAATTTGATTTCATAAAAGAAACCATGCACATTGATTCGATTATCAATCCGGATCTGGCTATCACTGTTGAAATTTATAAATATCTAGCGGAAAAATACACATTGAGTAATGGAATCTTTACCAGTGGAAAAATCTCCCTGATCGAGTTTCCCTCAAAACGATTTTCCAAGCTGGTGGGCCGCAGTATTCCCGAAGTCGGAGAATACCTGCCAAATATGTTGATTGCGGCTATCTCAAGAAACGGAAAAGTCATCATTCCTCATGGCAACGACCATATACAGAATGGGGACTTTCTCTACGTTGTGGGCGAAAAAGACCAGATCATCAGCTTGAATAAAAAAGTACATGAAAAAGGACGTTATACGAACCTCCAGAAGGTCATGATCATAGGCGGCGGAAAAACTGGATTTTACCTGGCAGAAAAGCTTTCGGAATTTGGAGCTGCCGTAAAATTAGTAGAAAAGAACAAAGAACGCTGTCGTTATCTATCCACCCATTTAAATAATGTCATGGTCCTCCACAGTGATGGAACCGACATCTCCCTGTTGGAAGAAGAAAATATGAACGAGATGGACGCCTTCGTAACCGCCACTGGTTATGACGAAGAGAATCTGCTTTTGGCCTTGACTGCCAAGCAGCATGGAATTGCCGACGTCATCTCCAAGGTCAGCCACGAGAGTTACAAAGGCCTCATCGAGCGCATGGGGGTGGATGTCGTACTGAATCCCCTCGACATTACAGCAAGCAATATTCTGAGATTTATTCAGGGGTCGAAAAAAATCATTTCTTCCCTGTTGATTCAGGGACAAGCCGAAATCATGGAAATCATCGCACACTCTCATATGACCATGATCGGCGTTCCGCTCGCAGAGCTGGAACTTCCTGACGGCGTATTGATTGCAGCTATCCACAGAGGAAAAGACGTCATTATTCCGACTGGAACCACAAAGATAGAACTGCACGATAAAGTCATCATCCTCAGCCTGCTGAGTGAAATCGGTGACTTAGAAAAACTATTAAAGAACAAAAACTAGGAGTTTAAAATGACAGTAAACTTTAATGGTGTCATAAGGATGCTGGGAATTTTGTTTTTGGTACTGGGCCTCTGCCTGATACCTTCCCTTATCGTAGCCTTGGTCTATCACGAAATGCTGGCATTTCGGTGTTTTGTGTTTACAATCATACCTTGCTTTGCCATAGGGTTCATATTAATAAAGTTATTCCGCCCTTCTCTGATCAAACTAAAGGCCAGAGATGGGTTTCTTATTGTATCATTGTGCTGGCTGGTAGCCTCTTTGATCGGCGCATTTCCACTCTGGTTTTCTGGAGCGATTCCAAGTTATATTGATGCTTTTTTTGAAACCTGTTCCGGATTTTCGACCACGGGCTCTTCCATCCTCACCGATATTGAATCACTGCCCAGGTCCATGCTGTTCTGGCGATCCTTCACCCATTGGCTGGGCGGTATGGGTATCATCGTTTTCGCCATGGCTCTGCTGCCGTCTATCGGTGTCGGCGGTCAGCTCATTGCAAGTGCAGAAACACCGGGACCGACCTTGGACAAAATTGCTCCCCGCTTTTCCGATACAGCCAGGCGGCTATATTTGGTATATTTATTTTTTACCATACTTGAGACATTGCTCCTGCTGCTAGGCGGCATGAATTTCTACGATTCCCTGGTCCACACCTTTGGTACAGTTGGAACCGGCGGCTTTTCATCCTATGGAAACAGCATCGCCCACTTCGACAGCCCCTACCTGCAATGGGTAATCACGATCTTCATGATTCTCTGCGGCATCAATTTCAATCTTTACTTTGTATTGGCAAGAAGAGGGTTCAAATCCATGATGAGGGATTCTGAGCTAAAACTATATCTGTTGATCATACTCGCAGTATCTGCTCTGATTACCGTCAATCTCTTTGTCACAGGCGTCTACGATGATGTGGAAGAAGGGATTCGCACCTCCACTTTTCAGGTGGCTTCCATTATCACAACTACAGGTTATGCCACCGCCGATTACGATATTTGGCCTACCTTCAGCAAGATGCTGATCTTCCTGTTGATGCTGGTGGGCGCATGTTCTTCTTCTACAGGCGGAGGCGTAAAAGTAATCAGAATTCTAATCTCCTTAAAGCTGATTCGAAGAGGTGTCTCCCTGAAACTGCACCCAAGACGAGTGGTGACCGTGACACTGGGCGGAAAAGAAGTGCCTCAGGAGGTTTCAACAAATATCGCAAATTTTGTTTTTTTCTATATATTTGTGGTGTTTGCAGGTTCTTTCATTATTTCCTTTAACGGATTTGATCTGATGACGACCATTTCGTCCGTCATCACTTGTCTGGGAAATATCGGACCTGGATTCTCACTCATTGGGCCCGTCATGAACTTCAGCGAATTTTCCGGTTTCTCAAAACTGATCTTATCGTTGTTGATGATTGCAGGCAGGCTGGAACTATTCACATTTTTCATGTTGTTCTCGCCCCATTACTGGAACTCCAATAAATCATAAGGAATAGGAAAATGACATATAATCATCGAGTTATTTTAAGAACCATATCAGTCATCATGCTATTTGAGGGGTGCGCTATGCTGGTGCCCCTGGTTTGTGCTGTCTATTACAAGGAACTGGGTGCAGCATCGGCTTTTTTCTTCACTGCCATATGCTGTATCTGTTTCGGTATGACCGTATTTAAGCACCTGCGATACTATACGCTGAAAATCAAAACCCGCGAAGGCTACTTTGTCACTTTTATCTGCTGGTTTCTGGTCTGCCTGGTAGGCACTCTGCCCTATGCTTTATCAGAATGCGGTTATTCTTACATTGACTGTATTTTTGAATCCGTGTCTGGCTGGACCACTACTGGTGCCTTTGTCATCAATATCGACGATATGCCCCGCTCTCTGGTTCTGTGGAAGGCTATTACCAACTGGCTGGGCGGCATGGGACTGCTTCTTCTGACCATTTCTTTCTTTCCAATATTGGGCGTACAAGGACAGAAAATGGCGGCAGCTGAAGTTCCCGGCCCTGATCTGGAGAAAATGTCTGCCAGGATCAGCGATACTGCAAAACTGTCCTACAGAATCTACATCGCAATGACGATATTGGAATTATGCCTGCTGCTGCCCAGCGGTCTGACACCTTTCGAAGCCGTCATCAATACGATGTCGACCATCAGTACAGCGGGACTATATAATCTGAATAACGATGTAGTGATCAACTTTACACCTTACGTAAAAGCTGTGTTCACCTTTTTTTCCATTGCAGGATCCATAAACTTCATGATGTATTTCTTTATTTCCGTAGGTAAATGGAGACGAGTCGTTAAAAATGTAGAGCTTCGGACTTATCTGGGGCTCTTAGCCGGCGGTTCGTTCATCATGGCCATCGTGCTGACTGCAACCGGCACATACCATTCCTTTTTCAAGGCCCTTGGTGACGCTCTCGTTCAGGCGGTGGCCTTTGGCTCCACTTCAGGTTTTGAAATAGCAGATATCAATGTATGGCCAACAGCCTGCAAGATCGTGTTGCTCGTCCTGCTCCTGATCGGCGGCTGCGGCAATTCTACCAGCGGCTCCATCAAAGTCATACGATTTGTCGTATACTTCAAATTGATTATGAGGGGAATCTACAAAAGAATTCATCCCCATGCAATCAAGCCTGTCATGATACAGAAAAAACCGGTCAGTGCAGAAAGTGCGTCTTCTATCACAGTATTTCTGATGTTATTTTTCTCCATATATGTTGTCTCCTCCTTAGTGCTGTCGCTGGAGAATCAGGATATGGAAACGACACTGGCGGCTTCGCTGGCGGCGATTACGAATAATGGCACCGGCTTTGGCAATATAGCGGGAGGGAATTTCGGTATCTTCTCCTGGTTCGGCAAACTCTTTTCTTCTGCTTTAATGCTGGCAGGAAGATTAGAACTTTACGCGATCATTCTTCTCTTCTCCAGATCCTTCTGGAATTCTGACAGAGCAAGATCTTAGTCAATGATCGGAAATCAACGCATAATTAAAATCCTCCTGTAAAACATATTAAAACAGGAGGATTTTTTTATGACCGTAAAAGAACTTATGACGACCAGCGTATGCTTTCTAAAACCCGACGCAGCTATTTCTGATGCAGCTGCTTTGATGAAAAAAAATAACATCGGAGTCGTGCCAATCTGCGATAACAGAGGCTGTCTCCTTGGACTAGTGACCGATCGGGATATTTTGATGCGCACATCGACTGCAGATGCAGACAGCGTCAAGCTTACAAAAATCTCAGATATCATGACGACGAATCTTGTGACCGTCTCTCCAGAAATGAACGTCCACGATGCCGCTTGTCTCTTTTCGAAAAAAAAAGTCCATCGTCTTCCCGTGTTGGAAAACGACAGACTGGTCGGTATGCTCTCATTGACTGATCTGGCCAAAAAGAAAATATTCTTAGCTGAGGTCGGCGATATCATGGGCTCCATTGCATCCAAAAAATAAAGTCCCAAAAAGAGTGAAGAGCCGGAAAACATTTCCGGCTAATCTCTCATCTCCATACCCCTATTGATTTTAGTTTCCCCTGTTAATCATGACGATTGCCCCGATTATGGCAATAATCAAAAGAAAGAATGCAATTAAAGACACTGTAATAGTTCTTGTAATCATCTCTACCCCTTTTCTAGTTCGTATACTATAGCTTCCCCTTTTGTATCTACATGATATTACTAATACTAGACAGGGTCAATACCCTTAGGGCAAAATTAAGAATTCTTAAGAATTGTATTCCAGTCTATTTCACTGACAATGGAAAAAAATTCACAAATCCATCACGTAATATAGTTAAATACTTATTGCTTTGTTGTTTGAGATGTTTTAATATATCTGTAGAAAGGAATGATGCAATATGACACAAAGAAGTAAAAACAAAAGTAATTTTAAGAAAGGGTCAGTAGAAATGCTGTTGCTTCATCTGCTGAAAACAGAAGGGGACTGTTACGGCTATCAGCTTTCACAGCTGATCAATCAGCGATCAAACGGCGTTTTGGTGATTCCAGAAGGGTCCATGTACCCGACCTTGTACAAGCTTATTGACAACAGCTTCATCACCGATTACAAAAAAACCGTAGGTAAGAGAATGACACGCGTATACTATCATCTCGAGGAAGCCGGTGAAAAGCGTTTAGAGGAGTTAGTAGAGGACTATCTTGAAGTTACAGAAGCAATCCATAAAATTATGGATTTCCCATTAGAGGAAGAAAAATAATTTACATGATAAAGGACTGCCGATTGGCAGTCCTTTGTAGTATCCTATTCTTTTACCATGGCAAAATCAATCTGTCTCTCTTGCGGGCTGGCACCCAGCACTACGATCTTCACCCTGTCACCCAAAGCATAGATTTTTCGTGTCTGCCTGCCGATAACCCGATATTTTCCTTCTTCGTAATCATAGAAATCATCTTTCAGGCTGTCCAATCTGACCATGCCTTCTATGGTATCCGGCAGCTGTACATAAATGCCGAAGTTCGTCACGCCGCTGATAATGCCTTCATAGATTTCTCCCACTTTGCTTTGCATATACTGCGCCTTTTTCATCTTTTCCACTTCCCGCTCCATCTCCTGAGCCGTCCGCTCTGTCAGAGATGCGGTATCTGCTGCAATTTCTGCATCCTTTCTGAACTTCTTAAGAAGCTTTTCTGTCGCTTCGCCATTGATAGATGCTTTGATAATCCGATGAATCATCAGGTCGGGATAACGCCTGATCGGTGAAGTAAAATGACAGTAATAGGTAAATGCCAGACCAAAATGGCCTGCACACTCCGTGCTATAAAAGGCCTTTTTCATCGACCTGAGTATCACTGTGCTGACAATATTCTCATAAGGTTTCCCTTCTACCTGCTGCAAGATTTCATTGAGCAGGCGGGGATGGATGTTCTCAGGATTTCCTGCAAGATGGATTCCGAATCCGGCCAGAAACGCCTTTAACTCAACAATTTTCTCTGTGTCAGGTTTCTCGTGGACGCGGTAGACAAATGGATATTCCATCCAGTAAAAGTGCTCCGCGACCGTCTGATTGGCCGCCAACATGAATTCCTCGATGAGCCTGTTCGCTGTGCGCCGTTCTTCAATGCCGATTTCTATCGGGATTTCATCGCTGTCTAAGAGAATTTCCGCCTCATCAAAATCAAAATCGAGACTTCCCTTCTTTTTTCTCTTCTCCCTGAGAATCTCTGCTAATTTTTCCATCAGGAGCAGATCCTCGTAAATGGAAGCGTATTTCTCAATCAGTTCTCGGTCTTCTTTTTCTAAAATATCAGAAACGTCATCATAAACCATTCTCGCTTTTGAGTTTATAATGCTCTCAAAAATCTCATGATTGACGACTATTCCATCTTTGTCAATTTCCATTTCACAGGTCAGAGTCAGCCTGTCAACCTGCGGATTCAGACTGCAGATTCCATTGGACAGTACCTTGGGCAGCATAGGAACCACTCTGGAGATCAGATAAACGCTGTTACCGCGTTTGAGAGCTTCTCTGTCCAAATACCCGTCCGCTTTCACGTAATGGCTGACATCAGCAATATGGACGCCCAGCAGGAAGTTGCCATTGTGCAGCTTTTCCACTGATATGCCGTCATCTAAGTCCTTGGCCGAGGCGCCGTCTATCGTAATAATTTTCCTATCTCTCAAATCCCTGCGTTTTGCAATCTCTTCCCTTGTGATGGTCTCCTTGGACCTGGCCTTCGCTTCTGCATTGACCCTGCTTGGAAAAGTCTCGAAGAGGCCGTGGGCGCGAATCAAAGATTTGATTTCTCCACCGCTTTCTCCAAGCCGTGAAATAACTTCGGTAATTTTGCCTTCGGCACTGACATTTTTTTCTGGATACTTGGTAATCTTTGCAACTACCTTGTCACCGTTCTGGGCATTTCTGAAATCTGATTTTCTCACAAATACATCATCTGTATTTCTCTTGTCGTCAGGAACCACGAAACCAAATCTCTTATTTCTTTGAAATGTTCCCACTACTTCCGTGTTTGCTCTTTCAATTACCTTGTCGATGATACCTTCCTTATTTCTCACCCACAGGTGTTTTGGCAGCAGATCAACTTCTACGGTATCGCCATGCATAGCGCCTGCTAAGTTGCTCTTTGCAATAAATATGTCTCCCCCTTCTTCCTGCCTTACAAAGCCGAAACCTGCCTTGTTCTTGTCCAATACGCCAATTGCTTTTTCATTTTTTATCTTTATTTTTTTCTTTCTCATATGTCTATTGTAAACTAAAATGGCCAGATTTACCACAAGAATTAATAGATGAAAAAACGCAGACAAGATTTGTCTGCGCTTTGCGCCGTCTTCGCACTTGAGACGGACCCATGAAATTATTACTATAAGGTTGACCTGGTTCCATTATCTGCAGTATTCTTGCTGACGTCACCATCGTTATTGACATTATTCTTGACGTTGTTGTTATTTTTGTTGTTATCAACGCCGTCTTTGATGTCATCAGCAGCATCACGGGCACCGTTTTCGATGTCGTCGCCAAGATCCTTAGCACCATTTTTCACATCATCTGCGCCGTCTTTGATATCCTGGCCGGCGCTATTCTGTTTGTCATCCGGAATACCGTCAGTGTTGGCATCTTTGCTTCCGCAGCTTGTGAACACTAAAACTGTCACTAGTAATAAAGCCATTAGAAAAAATCTGGTCTTTTTCATTTTTAAGCTCCTTTCTTTTTTCTAATGTTATTATCTAATTCTGCGCAAAAAATATGAAAGGTATTAATAGGAATTTTTAATTTAGTAATGTTTTTTTACAAAAATTAATTCGATTAGGATTGATGGTTAAGACCTCGTCATCCATTAAATTCAGCAGTTCTTCTGCATTGTGTTCCATCTTATATGTCATTTCTTCGCCATAGAGGGGAATGACTTGATAGAAATTCACTTCGCTGCCGTCAGGCATGGCACAGACATTGGCAGTTTCTTCAAAGTCTGCCGGATTGATCAACATGCATCCGGTAAGTTTGGTGCTCTCGTCAAAATACGCCCCGTTATCAACCGTATGGCCCCATCCGAGCCAGGTATCTTCGGATATCGGCAGACGTGCCAAAACTTTCAGCATTCTGATGGGCCAATACCATCTTTCTTCGTCACTTTGTAAGTTCCAATCCGGCGGAAGACAGATAGCCAATTCCGCCCGCTCCAACTTGTATTCAGCCAATTCTTCCGGTACATTCATCAGATGAGCGCCCATTCCCATGGTCACTAAAACATGATAATTCCGTTCTTCTGACGGCGGTATCATGCAGATATCCACATGGATATCCGGAGAAATGATTTCGTGAAATACACTGTCGTAATCTCCAAAATTTTTTGTAATATGTTCTTCTATCGCATCTATCTCTTCTTCTGTATACATTTCTGGATCATATTCATCCTGTTTGATTCCCTGTTCGCGAAGCATTTCTTCTTTTGACATATTCAGAAAGTATTGCGCGTCTTCATCTCCCGGTGCTAATTCCAAACTGCGCTGAAAAGCCTCGGCAGCTTCTTCATATCGATTGGCGAAATAACAGGCATAACCCAGTCTGAAATACCAGAGAGGGTCCTCCTCTCCGAGGTCACTTACCATGTTCAGAAGCTGAATCGCTTTATCGTAATCACCGGTCTCTCCACGGTTGTTATATGCTCTGGCCAGATGACAGATGGTATCATAGTCATGCTCTTCCATATTTTCAATGGTATCGATAATTTTCTGGTACGCATCTTCTTCATGCCATAGGTTTAGTTGTTCTAATAGTTTTTGTTTCATTATCATTCCTCCGGGTGCTGTATATTTTAAGGTCTCCTTTATGTAAGTTCAGTCCCACCAAAAATACCAAATTGTAGATTTTGTCAGACAGTCTGCCAGCTCACCAATCGTGCAGTCGTCTCCGCACTGCTCCACCCTGTCTGGACAAAATGCATACTGTTCCAAGGCAAGTTTCTGCGCCGCTTCCTTCTCTACTGATTCCTCAAGGTAAAATTCCAGTTGATCGTGGCTGATTGCCGCCGGTATCGCTCCATAGGCTTCATACCAATACTTTGCTACAGCCATCAGTTCCAATGTATCCGGGCATTCATTCCACCCTCCAAAAGGCAGATAGGCGAATATCTCCCATGGATGATTCACAGGGATACAGGCTAGAATAACTGGCTCCGTCAATCTCGTCTCGTAGTTCCAATACGAAAGAAATTGATTCAGGGGCTCGCCGCCAGAAGACTCTCCCATGATTTCTTCTTCCCAATCAAAGCCGTCTTCCTCAGCCGCTTCTTTCCTCTCGTTGATCATGCCATCAACACACTGGCCGCCATCGGGCAGAGCGAAATCAAGCATCCTTTTTCGGTAGGCTTCAATGGCATCATGATGAATCAGATCTTCTTCCCCGAGCTCATTCTCTGAATCACTGTTCATCAACAGACACTCCCATAAAGTCTCGTCAGGTGTAATCAAAATCGGAAAAAAGCCTTCTTTTCGCCCCTCTTCCAGCTTCTGAAGATAGTTCTCCTTGATCTCATCATCATCTGGCATCGGTGCAATCACCTCACAATAACAGTCGAGATAGTCCATAAATTGTTGTATCAATTGTTTTTCCATGATATTCCTCCTCTCCCTGATCCAAAGTCGTAAGATTGTGAAACTATTATACTAGATTTATCTTCAACTTACAATCGGTTGTTACTTCCATCTTTGCCAATAAAAGAACCGCCCTTTGCCCTAGGACGGCTCTCTGTAACAATTATTTAATATTTGCGGGTACTGGTTTCTTTGCCGCCTCATGTTTTGATAGAAACTTGACAAAAGGCAGCATGCCGATGATACATCCTGCAATGGCCGGCAAAATCCAGCCGATGCCAAGATCAAAGAACGGCAGCCTGGCTGCGAAGGCTCCCAATGAGCCTGTATCAATCCCTGCTGTCTTCAGTCCGTCGAAAATTCCGATGATAAATGCGAAGAGCATTCCAAGTGCATAAGCCTCATGCTTTTGACCGATGATTTTTTTTGCAAACGATAGAAGTACCAGAGTAATCGCTGGCGGATATACCATGACCAGGGCCGGCAGCGTAAAGGTGATCATCGTAGTCAGTCCAACGTTAGAAATTGCAAAGCTGAAAACACAGACACCTGTCAAAATCGCCTTATAAGAAATTCGTGGGAATATCTCGTGAAAGTAATCAGAAAACGATGTGGCCAGGCCGATGGAAGTGGTCAGGCAAGCCAACATGACAGCCAGCCCCAAAACCGCATTACCGCCAACACCTAGAAGTCTATAGACCACCGAAGCCAAAACCTGTCCTCCGTTGCCATAGACAGTCTCCTCCATAGAGGTCTGAGCTCCTACAAAGCCCAAGGCCAGATAGACGACGCCCAGGCCGATTCCTGCCAAAACACCGGCCATCAAAGTGTAACGCACGATACTCTTCGACTGGGTAACACCCATATCCCTGATGGCGCTAATAACCACGATGGCGAAAGCCAGGGCAGCCAGCCCGTCTAAAGCGAGATATCCTTCCACCATGCCTTTGAAGAACGGCATTTCGGCGTATTCTCCCTTCGGTGAACCGATTTCTCCCACCGGATTGATGACACTTACTACAAAGATAACTGCAATCGAAATGAGCAAAACCGGCGTCAGCACTTTGCCCACGATGTCTACAATCCGGCTGGGATTCAGACATAAAATATAGGTAATGCCAAAAAATAACGCCGTAAAAATAACCGATGGAACAATGCCCTTATCCTCCCCTAAGAACGGAATTGCCGCGATTTCATAAGATACGGTTCCTGTCCGCGGCAAAGCAAACAGCGGGCCGATCAAAAGGTAGATGGTCATCCCTACAAATACAGAAAATCTGGGTCCTACCAAACCTGCCAAATCATCAAGCTTCGTTCCCACCAGCACGATAGCCGCGATGCCCAGTATGGACAGCCCTGCATCTGTGACTACAAATCCCAGCGTCCCCTGAAAGAAATTTTCTCCGCCCAGATATCCAAGCATCGGCGGAAAAATCATATTCCCCGCACCAAAAAACATGGCAAACAGCATTAAAGATATCGAAATAATCTTTCCTGCGCCTAACTTCTCTTGATTCAATTTTTCCCTCTCCTTTTCTCTGCACCCTGATAATACAGGGCACATAAAAATACGCAGATGTCTTAACATTCTGCGTATTTATCCTTCTAATTATTCAGCATCTTCAGCAGGTTCTTCAGAAACAGTTTCATCTGCTGCGTCTAAAGTTTCTTTGATGCTCAGGCTGATTCTCTTTCTCTCTCTATCGATTTCCAGAATCTTGGCCGCTACTTCCTGGCCGATGGAAAGTTCGTCAGCGATGTTGGTCACTCTCTTGTGAGCAACTTCAGAAATGTGGACAAGTCCGTCTAAGCCTGGCTCAAGTTCAACGAATGCACCGTATTCCTTGATCTGAACAACTTTTCCACTTACAACCTGTCCAACTTCGTACTTTTCGTCGATGACGGACCATGGTTCCGGAATTGTCTGTTTCAGACCCAGTGAAATCTTGCCTTTTTCTTCGTTCATAGAAAGGATTTTGACCTTTACAGTATCTCCAATCTGAAGAACTTCCTGAGGATGTTTCAGCTTACCCCATGAAATCTCAGAGATATGTAACAGTCCGTCGATTCCGCCAAGATCAACAAAAGCGCCGTAATCTGTGAATCTCATTACTGTACCCTCTACGATGTCATCCACGTGAAGGCCTTCCCAGATTGCAGCAATCTTCTTCTGCTTTTCTTCGTTAAGAACGAGTTTGTGTGAGAATACAGCTCTTCCCCTCTTCTGGTCAACTCTGGTAACTTTGACGTCCAAAGTCTGTCCCATAAATTCGTCAGCGTTTTCTACAAACTTATCTGACAGCTGTGACAGAGGAATAAAGCCAGTGACTTCCTTATAAGCTGCAATAACGCCGCCATTTACCTGCTTGACAACTTTTACAGTTATGATCGTTTTATTTTCAAGAGCTTCATTAATTTCATTCCAATGCTCATTAATTTCTAGCTTTTTCTTTGAAAGTAAGATTCCACCATCTCCGTCATCAGTCTTGATAACCTTTGCCTGGATCTCATCGCCCTCTTTAAATAAATCAGTCAGCTTCTGTCCTTCCTCTAAAGTAATTTCTTCCACAGGAAGAATTCCGTCCTTTTTGCAACCCATATTTACGATGACTTCTCTGTCAGTTACTTGATGTACTTTACCGTCAACGATTTCGCCAGTGCGAGGTAGTCTTAAAGACGCGTCGATTTCATCCATGAAATCTTCCATTGAATTTTTTTCGTTAGTGATCATTTCACTCATGTTAGCAATAACCTCCTTAATTACGCATTCAGGTGTTGAAGCACCTGCTGCAACTCCTATTTTATTACATTTTCGCAATTGTTTCAATGGTAAATCTTTAATATTTTCAATAAAAAAGGAATTATTGCAGTTTTTTTTGGAAATTTCGTACAATTTCCTCGTATTGGAACTATTTTTCCCACCGACGATGACCATCGCATCGGTTATTTCTGACAGTGCTTCGCAGGACTGCTGGCGTTCTTTTGTCGCATTGCAGATGGTATTGTTGATTTCTACCCCGAGATTTTTCGATTGAACGACAGGAATGATTTCATCCAGCAGTTCTTTTTTTATGGTAGTCTGGCAGACGAGAAAAAGATGCTCTCCCTTGATAGCAGCTGCCTCTTCAATTGAATTGACAATCAGCGCCGTATTCTCACACCAGCCGTTAATGCCCGTCACTTCCGGGTGATCCTTGTCGCCGATGATCACAATTCGTTTCCCCTGCCTGTATGCTTCGTATACCAGCTGATGAATGCGGTTGACAAAGGGGCAGGTTGCGTCGATGACTTCAAGACCTCTTTCCGCCGCGCGATCAAAAAAAGCTTTGGTCTCTCCGTGGGATCTGACGATGACGATATCTCCTTCTTCTGCCTCTTCTGGCTGATAGATGATACCAACCCCTTGATCCGCCAAATTGTCTATAACGAACTGATTGTGAATCAAAGGTCCACAGGTGTAGATTTTTTTTCCGTTATTGTTTCGAATCTGCTGTTCTGTTTTTTCAATAGCCTGTTTGACGCCAAAACAGAATCCCGAGTTCTCTGCCCTAATGATTTCTGCCATACTTTTCCTCTAAACTTTCTAAGAATTTTTTAAATGAAGCTTCCGACCCGTTGGAAGTCGGTTCATAGTATCGTGCCTTTTCGCTGTACAGGTTGTCCGGCAGATATTGCTGCTGCACATATCCTCCATAGGCGTGGGGATATTTGTAGTCGCTGCCCAATCCCATCTCCTTTGCTCCTTTGTAATGGGCATCTTTGAGATGATCTGGCACATCGTCGATTTTTCTTGTCCTGAGATCCTCCGACGCTTTTTGATAGGCCATGAAAGCTGCATTGGACTTCGGCGCTGACGCCAGGAGAATCACTGCCTGTGCCAGATTAATAGCTGCTTCCGGATACCCTACCATCAGTGCAGCTTGTACACAGGACGTAACGATAGAAATCGCCGATGGATAAGCCATGCCGATATCTTCACTGGCTATGACCAAGAGCCTTCTTCCCAACATCTGTATATCTGCTCCGCCATCAACGAGCCTGGCAAAATAGTGAATTGCAGCATCCGGGTCACTGCCCCGGATCGACTTCTGTAAAGCGGACAGCAGATTGTATCTGTCATCCCCCTTGTCATAAAATCCGATCTTCCGCTGCATCGCTTCGGCCACCATTTCTTTGGTCATAGTCTCTGACAGATCCAGGTTATCGATGATAAAACCGAGGGTATCCAAAGATACTCTGCCGTCGCCATTGGCCAGATTTGCCAGAATATCCAGCGCCTCTTCCTCGTACTTGATATGTAAGTTACCAAAGCCTTTCTCTGTATCGGTCAGTGCGCGGAGAAGCATTTTTTTGATGTGTCCATTGTCCAGCCGCTTAAACTCATAGATATTCCTTACCCTGCTGAGTACGGCATTATTGATAGCAAAATATGGATTTTCCGTCGTGCTGCCGATAAATTTGATGACTCCTTCTTCCAGTGCCTTCAGGAGTGAATCCTGCTGCAGCTTATTCCACCGATGAAACTCGTCAATATATACATAGGTCGTCCTGTTTTCTAAACCATAAAAACGCATCTTCGCGCTCTCTATCAGTTCCTTCAGTTCTTTTGTCCCCGTGGTCGATGCATTAATTTCCGTAAAACTGCTGTCCATCTCTTTGGCGATGATTCTGGCAAGGGTCGTCTTTCCCGTACCGGATGGTCCGAAAAAAATAGCTGAATCAAAGGTTTTATTCTTTATGGCATTATAGAGCAAAGATCCTTGATACATAAAATGTTCTTGTCCGACAAAATCTTCCAGATTATCTGGTCTCATCCGCGTTGATAGTGGTATCATGTATGGTCCTCTTTCTTGTTTCAGATTTTTTATTTAATCACGGTTATGAATACATCTGACACCTCTTTGGAATCTGTGTTCTTCAGTTTCTCTACTGCCTCGTCCTTGGTGCTTACAATGGGACTGATGACCTTGTATTTCCCGTCGATTTCCTTAATCTTCGTGTCAATACCCTCGTCCTCCAACTTGGAAACCAATTCTTCTGCCTTCGCCTCGGTACTGAAAAGACCGAACTGCAGAGCATAGCCCTTGTCCTCGTCATTTGGACGGTCGCTGTCCTCGTCTTTATTATCGTCCTCTTTGCTATCCTTCTGCGCCTGAGATGTGTTCTCAGACTCGTCCGCTGCGTTGGCGTCCTCATCGTCTGTGCCGTCATCGTCTCTATCGAGTACCGCTGTCAGTTTTGACGGGAGATCCAGCTTCAGAACTTCGGTATCATAACCCAGCAGCGGGGCAATAACGAAACGAGCTGTCAGATATCCGCAAATTACCGCTATCATCATTATACCAATAATGCCTAAGAATTTCATCCCAGAATTTTTTCTCTGGTTCCTGTACTTTCTAATTCTTCTTCTATTCACTTTGATGCCTCCAAAATTCTTTTATTTAAGCATATGCGCCAAAGAAAAAAGTAGACATCTTCCTTGAAAAAATTTTCAGCGATTCGCAGCATAAAAAAGCGCAGAGCCTGTTCACATAGCGAAACAGGCTCTGGTTAAAGAAATTGCAGTAAATATCTTTCTTTGTGATATTTTCATTTCACACCGCAGAGAAAAACCTCCTTTCTCAGTTTTTCCAAATGGCGAATCACCGCCCTGCCGCCAAATGTATTCTGTCTGACAAATGCAATCGCATCCTCCATGTACTCTTTACCGTCCTCGGTTCCCTTTTCTTTCAGATTTTCTAAGAGAGCCACAATTTTGTCATTTAATGCGATATCCTCTTTTTCTGGTATAAAGATGAGCTTTGCCTGATGCAGGTCTTTTTGCACGTAAACACTTTCGTCATTCACCACATATTCGTTGGGGAAAATGTAGTGTCGCTGTGCATCATCGATCCCCTCCAGCAGAGATAAGACAACACTCAATAGGTCTTCCGTCTCAATCTCTTTTAGGGTTGATAAATTACAGAAGCCTTCTGTCCGATAGCTGGCGATCACTTCCTCCTCCGTCTGAATGAAGGCTGCAGGTAGAAAAATCTTACAAGTCTCCAGTGTCAGCATATCCATAATGTAATTCTCCAGCTTATACTTTTGGTATTTCAGCTCCATATTTCCCGTCATTCAGCCACCTCCGCACTTGGAGCAAGGACTATATCCCTTCTTCTCCGCATCCTCTTTCTCAATTTCTATATAGTATTTATCAATCATTCGGCAGCCGGCAAGATGATAGACTTCCCCACTTACACGAAAACAGAATACGGGGCTTCCCACCTGTGCTGTCTTCGCCTGGCACAATCTGCAGGCAGAATATTTTCGTTTCGTATCCTGAGAGAGATATATCATCTGACAGTTTGATCTGACATAAGTACAATCTTTATGATGATACCGCTTCCCCCATTCAGGGAAGATATAGACGATATGGGGTTCTTTTTCCTCTTCAAAATCCCTTCTCTCAGAAGGCGCCTGTTTCTGCAATTTTCCACTGAAGGCTCTTGCTGTAATCCTTCCATGATAATCGACAGAGCTGAATAAACCCAGAGGATTTTTCTCTTTGAACTGCACATGAAAATCTAAGGAGATCAAGTCCTCAATGTCCTTCGATTTATAGAGATATCGATAAAAATCAGTCTGAAAGGCGTTGATCTTCTTGTTCTCCTGATAAATTCTATGCCTTAAGACTGCAGGTAATGCAGCGGGATTCTTTCGAAATGCGCTTTTTGTGCACTCCAGATGCATCTCATCAACTGCCGCAAAGTTCACGTTTTCGCAGGTGCCAACAATGGGAACCAGGGACATCAGCATGACGACAGCCATAATGAAGATCGGCACGACAATGACAGCCTCTACAATGTAACTGCCCCGTTTAGTATTCTTTGACCACAACATGTTCTACTCCATTTACCACCATTTGAAAGCGCAGGCCGGCGCTGAACTCTCTGAGCAGGAAGGTGCTGTAATACAGATATTTCATATTGATCTGTATCAGATCCATGATGCGCAAAAGACGGACTCTCTCATCCATCACATAAATCAAGAGGCTGAGATAATCTTCATAGGACTGTCCCTGATCTACTCCGGTATATATGTATCCATCACTTGTATTAGAGATAACTGAGTCCAAATCCACAGCCCAGGTGGCTTCGCTTTTCATGACCGGTACTTTGTGATGATTCACTAGCAGTTTGTAGTCATTGACACTCTCTGCCAAAGCCCAGGCTGCCAGCAGAGCTTTCTGTGTGGCAATCGCCGCAGGACCAGGGGTTAAAAGCTGGGCTGCTGCCAAAGCTGCCGCACGCTTCTTCGGCTCTTTATTCAGATAGACAAAATTGAGTCCCTCGCGCACTGCAATGATTTTATTTCTAATGGAATTGACGTTTGCCGTATCCGAAGTCTTTCCGCAGATGATATACTCAATTTCATTTTGAAAAAAGGTTTTTCCCAAATCTCTTCCATTGGACTGATCTTTGAAGTAAGCAAAGATGTATTGGTTTTCAAAGACTTCGTCACCGGCTTTTGTCATCACTTCACCAAAGGAGTCCGCGTTTTTCAGCATATCCGGAATTTTGCTTATGGTAATCCCCTTTGTCGATCCCGCAGACGGCAGATTCGACAAAACGGTTTTATTCCTGATCGCCGATGATACCGACTCTGACGCAGCTTCAATTTCTTTTGACGGCTTGATAAACTTTTCTGTCACCGCCAACTTTCCTGCTTTTATAATCTGCTTTTTTATCACATCTGCATTGGCGAGGGAATACGCATACAGGCTGGAAGATGCACCTTCGTAGTCTATGTATTTTTTCTCTTGAAAAGATTCTTTGGCATAGAAATTCAATTTTTCGTCGACATCAGATGGAAAACCATAAAAGCCAAAGATATTATAGCGTTTCTGTAAGTTCAAATCATATTCTGCCAGTATGGAATTCCCCCAGACACTTGCCAAAGCCTCTGCCGAACCATTGACTGCTATTTTCTTAGAAACGTCTATAAAAATGAAAATCATGGATACCAACGTCACGAAAAAAATCATCACAAAGACCGTAACTGATCCTTTTTTCCGCTTCGACACGATTCCCCTGCTCATTGCATCATTTCTCCTGCCCGAATGATATCTGCTTCGTTGATCATATAGATTTTACCATTTATTTGCTTGCTCATAATCATGCTGATGACGCCGCCTATCTCTGAAGAGGTTTCTTCTTTTTTATTTTTAATTTCAAAGACAGGTTCGCTATGCATTGCATCTCTCACCATCTGCCTGTGCAAATCCACTTGGACATTGAGGCAGGCGAAGTAGTAGACGATTAATAAGATCAAGCTCAAAATTGTCAAAATTAAAATCGGCAGAACCATTGCGGCTTCAACAATTTCATCACCTCGTTTATTCATCTCTCATCCATTGAGACCTTTAAAGGTGTTGTTGACAAATTCCGTGATCTCTGTTTTAAAAATCAGTCCCAATGCGACTGCGAGTGCAATCAATATGGCGACCTGGACCAGTTCCATCCCTTTTTTACTTTTTAACATTTCTCTTCCTCCCCTCTACATTTCCATGATAGCCGGTGCAGCCGTAATCATAATCAGTACCAAAAGCAAAAGCGCCAGGGGGAAAGTCAATTTTGTTTCTGCAATACGGCCCTTCTCTTCGGCAATTTTTTTTCTCTCCGTCCAGAGGATTTCACTTTCAGCTTCTAGCTTTTCCGACAAGTTTACACCTTTATACTGATTATCAGCTATAATATTTATAATTCTGGTAAATTCTTTGATTGAGAGTTTTCTCCCATAATCATCCAGTACCGTGACCAGACTATTGCCAGCCAGGTCTGCTTTTTTCTTAATTTCTACAATCGTTTCGGTAAAATACGTTTTTTCTTCTTTTCGTTTTTCATATCCTTGTGCAATACGCAGGAAAGCATCGTGAAAAATCAATCCGCTGTTCAGAAGAAGGAGCAGCTGATTATTGAATCCCGGTAGAGACTTCCGCACGATTTCAATCTGTCTTTTTTCTGCAATGCGTTTTTTCTGGATGCTGTCTCTATAAAGAAGCAGCATCATCAGTGGGAAAAGCAGAAAGGCGGTAAAGGAAGGCCTGGTCTTCTCTCTATACCAGTAAATGCGTGTTCCGTCTGCAAGACGATTGGGAAGACGGACATTCTCCGCACTGCTCAGCTCAACCTCGTTGGTCAGAGACTTAATTTGTGAAAGCAGCTCGTCCTCCTCGTCAGCCTGTTCTTTTTTGTGACTCTCAGATCCTGTTTTACCGGGAAGGGATAATATCAAGTTTTGCTCCGCCTGTAAATTTCCTCTGACAGCCTTTACTTTGATCGGCACAGACATCCCACTGTCAATATTCTCTCTGGCGATAGCCACTACCCGCCCCTTTTCATCAGTGATATAACTTCCTGATCTGCTGAAAAAGCTGGCTGTCTGTATGGCGGTAAGGATCAATACCGCTGTCAAAACCAGAACCGTCACTTTTTTCTTCTCCTTGCAGAACTTCAGAAATTCTTTGCCCTTTGTTTCCAATTCAGACCTCAATGTTCGTTATCCTTTCAATCATCCAATAGGCGAAAATAATAGCGCCGAGAGCCAGACTCATGAAAATTCTGCCCGCAGCCGTGGTGTACATGACCTCTAAATAATCAGGTGACATCATCTGCAGGAAAAGAATGATTGCCACTGGCATCATCGTGATAATTCGTCCCTCATACTTTTTCTGCGTGACCATGGTTTTTATTTCTCTTTCAATGTTTATTTTTTCGCCAATAATCGCTGCCGCTTTGTTCACCGCCACAACCAGATTTCCACCGGTCTCTCTGCATGCTCTGAAAACTTCTGTGAAATCCTCAATATCTTCTAAAGCTGCCCTCCTGGCAAAATCCTCTATGGCTGCGAGATCACTATCCCCGGTTTCTTCAATCTTTCTAAGCATGTCTCTGACTTCTCCAAGAAGATCACTTTCACTGCCATAGATATCCATTAAATTCTCCTCAGACTCCTTCAGCGCTTCTTCCATATGCCTGCCTGTAGCCAAAGAAGCTGATAAGCTGTAAAGTAAATCTCTGAATTGAAGCAGCAATGCATTTTTCCTCCTGTCAGTCAGATAATTACAATAGGCTTTTTCTGCCCGCAGGTAAATCAGCGGATAAAGGAGCAGCGGTATAAAAGAATCATAGAATATGTAACTGGCTCCCAGCACGCTGCAGAAAAGCAGGATAGAAAATTGCAGCCGTTCTTTTTTCGAGAGCTGATAAACGCTATACTCTGCAATCATCTTCCAGTCCTTTCAGAAGAAGCTTTCCTCTGCTGCAAATTCGGTTTCCAGTGCTGACCAGTTCCATATCGCTGTCCAGAGCATATAACGGATTGAGCACATACTTTCCGTTTTCGAAGTCTAACAGCTCCTGTACCTCGATCACCCTTCTTTTTCCATTTTCCAAACGTCCCAGATGAACCATGATGTCGATGCCTTCCACAATCTGCGCTCTGATGGCATCCATGGGAATCTGTGCCGACATCAGATACATCGCTTCCAGTCGTCTCAGCATGCCGGTCACAGAATTCCCGTGACCTGTCGACATGCTGCCGTCGTGTCCAGTATTCATGGCCTGAAGCATATCTGCAACTTCTTTGCCCCTCACTTCTCCAACGATGATGCGGTCAGGACGCATCCGCAGGCTGGTCTTGATCAGCATGTCCATGGAAATCTGCCCCTGTCCCATGGTATTGGCATTGTGGCATTCCATCTGCACCAGATTTTCAATTCGCTCCAACTGCAGTTCTGTCGAGTCTTCTATGACGATGACTCGTTCCTCGCCAGGTATGTAGTCTGATAGTGCGTTGAGAAAGGTCGTCTTCCCAGAAGAAGTCCCTCCACTGACAAAGATGTTATAGCCGCATTCCACGAGGAGTTTGAGAAAGTCGGCACATTCCCGCGTCAAAGTTCCCCGGCTGATCATCTCTTCTATGGTAATCCTCTCTTTGGCAAATTTACGGATAGTCAGAACGGGTCCGCCGACAGCGACGTTTTTGTAAACTGCATTGACACGGGAACCATCTGGCAGTCTGGCATCGAGAATCGGATTCATTTCGTTGATTTCCCGATGTACGCCGGCGGCGATGTTTCTGATGATTTCTTCCAGTTCCTCCGTGGAGTCAAAGCAATCGAATACAAAACCGATTCCTTCACTGTCCTCAAAGAAAAAGTGGTCTTTCCCGTTCACCATGATTTCATTGATCGACTCATCTTTGATGTAAGTTTCCAGCATGCCCATTTTGCTTCTAGTCTTAGCATATACCTTTTTAATCAGTTCTTCGTACTCTTCAAGCTCCAAATCATACTCTCCTTCCAGGACAGTATCTTCAATCAGTTCCATGGCTTCCAGGGTCTGTAAATTATCATTCAATGCCAGGATTTTATCCTTTACACATTGAATCTGTTCTTCTAATATCTCCTTATTTGTCTGCAGCACTTCAGAGTTCCTCCACGATTTTCTTTGCGATAGCCGCAATTTCAATTCCATAATTTCTTGCTAAATTGATTCTCAGCGTTTGTTCATCTTCATCCGGGCGGACTACTTCCCGATCCTCTGATATCCAGATTTCTTCACAGTCCTCCTGACGCCAGTCGTCACCGGCAAAATTTCTGATAAACAGGTATTTTGCCCCGCCAGCTTTCTTTTTGATTTCCTGGGAAATATGCTTGTAATATGCAACAGGTTCTCCGTTCTGCCATCGATGGACAAATACGACAAGGTCTGAATTTTCCAGGGCTCTTTTATTCTCTCGGCTGAGACAGCTGCCAATGTCGATGAAAAAATAGTCGTACTGGCCCTGTTCATCCACTTTCTTTACCAATTTGGTCATCAGTGCAGGTTTGATATCGTTAAATGATGAATTAACGATATCGGTGCTGAGGTAGTCCATTTCTTCATCTCTGGTAATAAAACTTTCCAGAGGAAAATCTCTCCCGGCGTCCAGGTAATACAGCAGTTTCAGCAGACCGATCCGGCTTCCTGCCGCAAGGTACTTTTTTGAATCATCTATCGGACAGAGATTCAGATAGAGAAGTCTGCTGCCATAAATGCTGTGAAGCATCTTTGCTGTTGAAATACAGGTTAATGTCGTTCCGCTGCCACCTGCATCGGAGACAAAGGTGACGAGGCGGCATTTGCATGTTCCCCTGTACTCCAACACTCTGTCTGTCATTTTAAAATAAATAAAAAGCAGGTCATCTATCATAGTACGACTCTCCTCATATTGGTAAAGCCGATAAGGCGCTGTCTCCAATTGTTTCTGCTGCTGGCTTTTTACCAGCTGCACCACATTGGGGCGCCCGTCTTCCTTTGATGACAGAACCATATCCAGCTCTTCTAACGTATCCATGTCGTCCATCAGGACAAACCGAACCGACCTGCTCTCTCTGGCGAGTCCAATTGCCAATGCTCTGGCGAAGAGACTGTCATCGTGATAAATGCCCACTCTTATAATTTCCATATTCTTCCTCCTTTCTCTGAGGATAGAATATCATTTTTGTAAATATATGTCAACCATATTTTTCTATTTTATTTATTATCTGCTAATTCTTTTAATTTTGCCAGCGCATCATTGAGTCCGCCAATTTCATTGATCAGCCCCATCTTCACTGCATCAGGTCCGAAGAGAACGGTTCCCACATCGTTGGACATATTGCCAGTCTGGTTCATCTTTGCCTCTACCTCTGTCTTGGCAGCCTGGGAATGCTCCACGATAAAATCGACCACTCGCTCCTGGGTCTTTCTCATATATTCAAAGGTTGCATCTGCAGTTATCAGTGTGCCGCTGGTTCTGATCGGATGCATGGTCATGGTAGCCGTCTTTGCCACAAAGGAATAATCTGCCGATACTGCCAGCGGAATGCCGATGCTGTGTCCGCCCCCGATGACCAGCGTCACAGTTGGCTTCGAAAGTGAGGCGATCAGCTCTGCAAGAGCCAGCCCCGCTTCCACATCACCGCCGACAGTATTCAAAATCAGCAGCAGTCCTTTGATCTCCGGATTTTCTTCTACCGCCACCAGCTGTGGTATCAGATGCTCATATTTGGTCGTCTTATTGTCCGTAGGAAGTGCTGTATGCCCTTCGATGCTGCCTATAATGTTGATATACTGAAAGTCACTTTTGAAGGCACTTCCCGTAGACAGTAGTCCAAGTTCTTTGATCAGATCCATGGATTCTGTGTTTTTTTCTTCTCCCGTGTTGGGTTTTTCTTTTTCTTCACTCATATCTTTTGCCCTTTCATCGTAAAATTTAAGTATATTATTTGCAAAGGATGTGTGATTTATGCTGTTAAGCGAAATTGGCGATAAAGAAGTCATCGATCTGACGAAAGGAAGCCGCCACGGATCATTTTGGGACGCAGAAATGCTGTTTAACGAAAGCGATGGAAAGATCAAAGCGCTGCTGGTACCCAATCTGCAGGGAAAAAGCAGGTTTGCCGGCGGTCATGATACGATGCAGCTGCCCTGGGAATCCATCGTAAAAATCGGAGAGGATATCATTATTTTCAGATCTTGACAAAAAAGGATTGACAAATTTTAAAACAGGGTATACAATTCGTGTTAGTTGAAAAGTACATAAAATGATCTTCAGGGCAGGGTGAGATTCCCGATCGGCGGTAAAGTCCGCGAGCGTGAACACGCAGGATTTGGTGAAATTCCAAAACCGACAGTATAGTCTGGATGGAAGAAGATAACTACAAAAGTAATATGTTTTTGTTTCATTTATTTGCTCTGGAATTCCTATATTTCCAGAGCATTTTTTGTAACCAAAGCTGGTATTTTGTATTACCTGCCCTGAGACCAATCGGTTTCAGGGCATTTTTTGCATAAGGAGGCTTTGCCATGAGCGACAGAGAATATATGGAGCTGGCCATCAGGCTGGCGGAAAAAGGAAGAGGCTTTACCAGTCCTAATCCCCTGGTCGGGGCGGTCATCGTCAAAGAAGACCGCGTCATCGGATGCGGCTATCACGAAAAATGCGGACAGCTCCACGCAGAGAGGAACGCTCTTGCCTCCTGCAGTGAAGATCCAAAAGGCGCCGCCATCTACGTCACCCTGGAGCCATGCTGCCACTATGGCAGGACGCCGCCATGCACAGAGGCCATCATCGAGAGCGGGATTTCCAAGGTCTTCATCGGCTCCCGCGATCCCAATCCCCTGGTCAGCGGCAAAGGCGTCAAAATCCTTCGGGACGCCGGAATCGAAGTGATTACAGATTTCATGAAGGATGCGTGCGATGCCCTGAACCCGGTATTCTTTCATTACATCACACACAAGACGCCTTATGTCGTCATGAAATATGCCATGACCATGGACGGCAAAATCGCCACTGTTACAGGAGCTTCAAAATGGATTACTGGTGAAAAAGCGAGAGAAAATGTGCACAGGGATCGCCATCACTACACAGCCATCATGGTCGGCACTGGTACGGTCATCAAAGACGATCCCCTGTTGACCTGCAGACTTCCAGGCGGCACCAATCCAATTCGAGTCATCTGCGACACCGAACTGTCAATCCCAATTACAGCAAAAGTGGTCACTACCACCGGTGAAGCAGCCACCATCATTGCCACCAGCTGCACCGATCAGCAGAAACAGCAGCCTTACATCGACCAGGGCTGTCGCATCTTAGAAGTTCCCAGGGCAGCAGACGGTCATCTGTCACTGCCCTCCCTGATGCAGGATCTAGCCGCAGATGGCATTGACAGTATTCTCTTGGAAGGCGGCGGCACTTTGAACTGGTCGGCTCTGGAAGCCGGTATTGTAAGCAAAGTACAGACCTACATCGCGCCGAAAATCTTTGGCGGACAAGATGCCAAAACGCCTGTAGGCGGCAGAGGTGTTACGCTCCCCTCTCTGGCTCACAAACTGCGCAGTCAGAAAATCATCCCCCTGGGTGATGACATTCTCATAGAAAGTGAGGTGATTCCGTGTTCACAGGAATCATAGAAGAAATCGGTACAGTCGGCAGCATCCAGAAAACCGCATCCGCAGCAAAATTGAACATCCGCTGTAATGAAATCCTGGACGACATAAATCTCGGAGACAGCATCGCGGTCAACGGTGTCTGTCTGACAGTCACCACCTTTGATCAAGGCGGATTTACCGCAGATGTCATGCATGAGACGCTGAACCGCTCCTCACTGGGCGATTTGAAGCCTGGCAGCCACGTGAATCTGGAGCGGGCCATGGCGGCGGGCGGCAGATTTGGCGGCCATATCGTCAGCGGGCACATCGACGGAACCGGCAGTATTGTTAAATTAGAAAAAGATGCCAATGCAATCTGGTATACGATCACCTGCGGTCAGCATCTCATGCGCTATATCATCGAAAAAGGCTCTGTCGCCATCGACGGGATCAGCCTTACCGTAGCAAAGGTCACGAGAGACACCTTCAGCGTCTCCGTCATTCCCCATACCTTGGGCGAGACGATTTTGTCAGAGAAAAAGCCTGGCAATACAGTCAATCTGGAAAACGATTGTATCGGAAAATACGTGGAGCATTTGATGCAGTTCGCCGGAGATTCAAAAGAAGAAAGCAAGATTACAGAGAGTTTTTTAATAGAGAACGGATTTTAACAGGAGGTCAACATGAAAGATTTTAAATTTAACACGATTCAAGAAGCCTTAGAGGATTTGCGCCAGGGAAAGATCGTCCTCTGTACAGACGATCCCGACAGAGAAAACGAGGGTGATTTTATCTGCAGCGCAGAGGCCGCCACCACAGAAAACGTAAACTTCATGGCCATGTACGGCAAGGGGCTGATCTGTATGCCTATGAGCGAAAAAATCTGCCGCAGGCTGCAGCTCCCACAGATGGTGGAAGAGAATACTGACAACCACAGCACTGCTTTTACCGTCTCCATCGACCACGTCGATACGACCACCGGCATTTCAGCCGAAGAGAGAGGCCTCACTGCCAGAAAGTGCGTCGACCAGGATGCAAAGCCAGAGGATTTCAGACGCCCCGGCCACATGTTCCCCCTTCTTGCCAAAAGAAACGGCGTTTTAGAGCGGAACGGCCATACCGAAGCAACCGTGGATCTGATGCGCCTTGCTGGTCTTGAAGAATGCGGCCTTTGCTGCGAAATCATGAGAGACGACGGCACCATGATGCGCACGCCCGAACTGAAAGAACTGGCCACCAAGCATGGCATCAAATTCATCACCATCAAAGACCTGCAGGAGTACAGGAAGATGCACGACCAACTGGTAGAATGCGTCGCCATTACCAAGCTGCCGACAAAATACGGCAACTTCATGGCACACGGTTATGTGAACAAGCTCAACGGGGAACACCATATCGCCCTGGTCAAGGGAGATATCACAGATGGACAGGATCTGCTCTGCCGCGTGCATTCTGAATGTCTGACAGGAGATGCCTTTGGCTCCACCAAATGCGACTGCGGACAGCAGCTTGCCGCCGCTTTGACCCAGATTGAAAAAGAAGGCAGAGGCATTCTGCTCTACATGCGCCAGGAAGGCAGAGGCATCGGCCTGATCAACAAACTGAAGGCTTACGAGCTGCAGGATCAGGGAATGGATACCCTGGAAGCTAATCTTGCCTTGGGTTTTGCCGGAGATCTGCGGGAATACTACATCGGTGCACAAATTCTCAAAGACCTGGGTGCAAAGACACTCCGCCTGCTGACCAACAACCCGCAGAAGGTCTACGAGCTAAAAGAGTTCGGCATGGAAATTACCAAACGAGTGCCGATTGAAATGCCCGCTACCACTCACGATCTCTTCTACCTGAAGACCAAACAGGAAAAAATGGGTCATATCTTAAATTATTAATCCGGAGGTAAACAAAATGAAAGTATATGAAGGAAAATTAGTATCGAAAGAAATCAAGATCGGCATTGTCTGTGCCAGATTCAACGAATTCATCGTAGCCAAACTGCTGGGCGGCGCTTTAGATGGTCTGAAACGTCACGGCGTCATGGAAGAGCAGATCGAAGTGGCATGGTGTCCAGGGGCTTTTGAAATTCCGCTCGTTGCTCAGAAAATGGTTGGCAGCAAAAAATATGACGCCGTCATTTGCCTGGGCGCCGTCATACGAGGAAACACTTCGCACTACGATTTCGTCTGTGCTGAAGTATCCAAAGGCATCGCATCCGTCTCCCTGAGCGCTGACATGCCCGTCATGTTCGGCATTCTCACAACAGACAATATCGAACAAGCAATTGAAAGAGCCGGCACAAAAGCCGGTAACAAAGGCTACGACTGTGCAGTAGGTGCCATTGAGATGGTGAACCTGATCAGAGAAATCGAAATGTAAGGTCTCTTTAGAGAAGATGGTAAGGCAGAAGATAATCTTTCTCGTTGATCCGTTTGATTTCTTTACAAGTACATATGATACCGCCGTCGCCCCTGACGATTGATTTTCCTTCTAGAAAGTGGAACTTTCTCGTGTCTGATTCCGCAGGGGCTGCGGCCTTTTTTATGTCGAAGGGGTGCACCACGCTGCCTTTCACGATGACAGCATCGACTTCTATGGTGCTGGAGTTTCGAAAATAACAAAGCTTGACATCCTCAGATCTGTTGGCTAAACACTTTACCAATTCCATGATAACGAAGTTTTCAAAATAATCGCCGCTCTCTTTACCTCTCATCAGTTCTTTCGGCGTTTTCCAATTAGAAATATAGGAACAAAAACCCGTATCTGTAAAGTACAGCTTCGGCTTTTTGATCAGCAGCCTCGATTCGTCGTTTTCATAGGTTTCCAGCAGATAGATAATTCCCATATCTATCAAGATGTTCAGCCAGCTGATGGCCGTTGGAGCGGAGATTCCAGCAGCCAATGCCAGCCTTCTCACTGACAGAACCCTGCAGATATTGACAGCACAGGCAGCCAGAAAATCACTGACTTCTGCCGGACGATGGATTTTTCTATTCAGCCCTATCTGATACATCACACTTTCATAGAAATAATGCCAAAAATACTTTGCCTTGTCATCCTGCCCGATGTCCTTCATCTTTGGCAGACCACCCTGCCAGATACTGCGAAAAGTACCCAGCGCGCTTTGCTGCGGCATGTACTGCTCTCTGCTTTTCATCGACTCATAGGTAAAATCAAGAGAAGACGGCATTGCGATTCCCTCTTTCTCCCATATAGAAAGGCCATACATCTCCAAAACGACTGCATTCTCACCCATGATCTTCTTAAACTGCTCTATAAATGAAGCCTTTGGCTGGCAGGCCAGCCAGAACAGCCCCGTTTCTTCGCTGTGATCACAGATTTCTTTTATTTTATGTAAGATGGAAGGCGCAAAATGCAATTCGTCGATGATGATAGGAAGTCTGAAAATTTCGAAGAACAAATCAGGTTCAGTATCTGCCAATGTACGCGGGTGCAGATCGTCCAGCGATACATACATCCGTTTTTCTCCCTGCGATAGATGTCTCATCATAGTAGTCTTGCCAATCTGGTCCGCTCCGACGACTAGAACGGCCTTATGTGTCCGGCTTGCTTCCAGAAAAGCATCTTCTATGCTTCTTTTGATATACTCCATCTGTCCTCCTCTCCAGAATAAGTCCCAAATATCTATAATATTGAAAGAAATAAAGACCCTGTGTCAGAGCTGCGTCTGGCACAAGGTCTTTCTCATGTTGAGATATTAAAAGCGGCGCAAAGCTCTCATCAGCTCTTATAAAGCTCGTCTATAGATTTCCAGAACCTGGCTTCCAGTCAATGGAACATAAGTGTCAGTATTTATATCAGCTGCAGCTCTGTAAGTTCTGATAAAATCTGCTCCATTTCGTCATTACGTTTCGTCTTCGCCGTCGTCGTCTTGATCGTAGGTTTATCAGAAAGGAAGTATTTTTTCACCATCTTATAGGCTGGCATACCTGCGTTGATTTCTGTCATGTCTTTTTCGAACTGTTCCTGCAGCTGCTCAAAGGTCATATCATTTTCGGTCAGGTAATTCTTGTCGTAGACGACCTTTGCCCACAAGACGAAATCGTTAGTCTTCTCCCTCGTAAAGACCATGCTCTCCTCCACATACGGCAGCACGTTGATCAAATTTTCTATTTCTTCCGGGAAGACATTCTTTCCGTTCTTCATGACGATGACATTTTTCTTACGGCCACAGATGAAAAGATAGCCGTCTTCATCAAAATATGCCAGATCCCCCGTATAAAACCAGCCGTCTTTGATGACCTCGTCGGTCGCTTCCTGATTATCATAATAACCCAGCATCACGTTATCGCCGCGGACGATCAGTTCACCGATGCCCTCTTCGTTCGGTTCGATAATTTTTCCCTCTACGTTAGGCATCAGCTTACCCGTGGAGCCCGGCTTGAGATAGCGGTAGGTTTCGCTGGAAATGGTCGGCGAGGTCTCTGTCAGTCCATATCCCTGCACCGTCAAAATTCCAAAATCATTCAGACCCTTTGATACGACTGGATCCAGTGCCGCAGCGCCGTTGATGATGAAGCGCATCCTGCCGCCCAGCTGATCGATGATCGGCTTGAACAGTCTTCTTCTGAGGTTGATACCCACCTTTTCACTGGCAGCACAGATCTTTTGGGCAAACTGGATTTTGCTCTCCATGCCCTGGGCCTCAATGGCTTTGTTGATCTTCTTGTACATACTTTCCAGGAGAAGCGGCACGCTCATGATCACCGATACGCCGTATTCTTTCATGTTCATGGTGATGTACTTGAGTCCCTCGCAGAAACAGTTCTTCATACCTTGTGAGAGGAAGGTCAGAAGTCCTGACATGCCATAGCAATGGTGAAGAGGTAGAATCATCATATTGACGTCATCCGGGAAGAACAGCTCTTCGCAGTTCATGCCGTAATTGCAGCTCATGAAATTTCTATGTGAAAGCATGACGGCTTTGGACTGCTGTGTCGTCCCCGATGTGAACAGCAGAAAACCCAGGGCGTCAGGATCGATTTCTGCATCCAGATACCTGCGGTCGCCGCTTTCAACCAATTTCTGTCCCATGTCGATCAAATCGATCATCTCTACGCCGATCTCCGACTGGAAATCCATGGCGATCAAAAGAGAGAGGTTCGTCGTCTTATCTGTGTAAATCTGTTCAATCACTTTCGATTGCTTCTTGTCGTAGAAGATGACTTCTGCATTGCTCCTGTTGAGACAGCTTTCCAGTTCTTCTTTCTGGAGCCCCTTGTCGAGAGGAACCACTACACCAGCTCCGCAGCCGGCAGTAAAGTAGGAAAGGCACCAGTGGTAGCTGTTCTCACCGATGACAGCGATCCGCTTATCCTTGTACCCCTTTTCTATCAGTGCCGTACCCAGATAACCCATGGTTTCAAACATGTTTGCGTAAGTGGTATTGATATAGTTTACCTCTTTGGTCGCCTTATCTTTGATCTTCGTGACAAAAGCCACCTTGTCCCCGTACTTCTCTGCGGAAGTTCTGAGCAGTTCACGCAGATCGCGGAACTCATAAAATTTCTTTTCTAACTTGTAATCTTTCATTGATTCAACCTCTGTGATATAAATTTACCCATCCTTCAGTCTCTTTGAACAGACAGTCGAAGGTTTCTTTCCATACTAATAGAGTACCATTTCGAAGGTCCCCTGTCAATTTTTAAGTCATTCTTTGATGACAACACCGAGAAGTTTTGCAAGTTCTGCTGCCTGGTAGACGTTTACAATCGCCCCTTTCAGCTCATTGCTTTCTGTCGATATGCTGATTCCTTCCAAAATACAGGTCGAAAAATCAAGATTTCTGAGAGGTGTTTTAAAAAATTCTGTGTTGATAAACTGGGAGTTCTCTAAAATCACTTGTTTTAAAGAACAAGAGGCGAAGAATGCCTCTGATAAATCACTTTCTCTGATTTCGCACTTCTCCAGCTTTGAAGAGGTGAAATTGACGTATTTCAGACTGCTTTCTACAAATTCAGTATTGGAAATACTGCTCTCGCTAAAGTCGGCTCCTTTCATCTGACAGTTAGTGAACTTGCACTGATTTAACCAGCTATGAGAAAAATTGCAGCTCGGAAAAGCACATCCATCAAAGCATACGTTTTTAAAGGTACAGTTGAGAAGGGGGACGCCAGTAAAAGTGCAATGGTCAAAGAGAACATTCTCAAAAGTCAGTTGACTCAGGTCTTCCGCTTCTATCTCCTGGCCTTCTACTTTCAAATCTACAAGGTCGGTTTCTTCTTCCCTGCTGTATCTCACATAATTCTTCAAGTCGACAACTGATTCCATCTCTGCTGGCAGATTCGTACGTTTTATTCTAATCGTGGTCATTTTCTTCTCCTATGCTATATTATGATTATGCTCATTCTAATCCTTTGGGCAGGAAATATCAAGGAAGATTTTGCAGAGTTTCAGCTTTTCATCATCACTAAAATAACTTCTATTTACAGTTTATTATAATATTTTTTGCTTAAATATACAATAATGTAAATAGTATATCGGGGTTGTTGTGAAAGGAATTCGCATCATGGATGATAGAGATAATGCATTTGAACTAAATTATGAAGCAATAGGACGCAGAATCAGAACTGCGCGTAAAGAAGAAAAACTGACTCAAGAAACTTTGGCGGAGAAAATGGATATCTCTGTCGCACATGTCAGTGGGATAGAAAACGGAAACACAGGTATCGGCATTCAGACCCTTGTCAAAGCCTCTAATGTCCTGCATGTCTCCGTAGACTGGCTGCTCCATGACAATTTTGAGGACTACACGATGAATTACGAGGCAGAAATCAGAAACATTCTCAGCGGTTGCAGTGATGTGCAAAAGAAAGCGCTGCTCGTTCTTTTAAAAAACAATCGAAAGGCATTGGACGAATTAGAGGAAGAAGAATAGGTTCTGTTACAAAATAAAGGCGATCTCCAGTCCTTGGAGGTTGCTTTTAAATTTTTTGCTATTGCACAAATGACCTCCCATGGGATATAATTTTTAAATATGGAAAATGTCGAATGATAGATCATTTTAGGAGGAACAAATGAAAAAGATAACAGCGGTTTTTCTAATCACAGTTTTAACTTTCGCCTTTACGGCATGTGGTTCTGGCGGAGAAGACGGCAAAGCAGATGGAACAGCAAACTCTTTTCCAATGACAGTGACAGACTATCTGGGTACGGAAATGGAATTTGCTGAAGCGCCACAGCGTATCGCTTCTCTGTCGCCAAGCTGCACCGAAATCCTTTTTAAACTGGGGCTGGGCGATAAAGTCGTTGGCGTTTCCAACTGGTGTACTTACCCGGCGGCAGCACAGTCCATCGAAAAAATCGGAGATACCAACAGCGGTAATGTAGAGAAAATCATAGAACTCGACGCTGACGTGGTCTTTGTATCAGGTCAGACAGCGGCAGACTCTGTCTCTGCCTTAAACGAAGCAGGCATCAACGTCTACTCTATCGGTGCAAAGGATCTTGAAGGGATTTATAAAGGAATCAACGATGTCGGCCAGATTACAGGCACTAGCGAAAAGGCGGCAGAAATCGTAGACGGCATGAAAAAAGAAGCAGAAGAAATAAAAACGGAATTTGCCAAATATGATACAAAAAGTGTCTTCATCGACCTGGGCGACCTATATTCTACAAGCAAAGAAGATTATCTGGGGAACAGCCTTGATCTGATCAATGCGAAGAACATCGCTTTGGACTTCGATTACAGTTCACCGCAGCTTTCTGCCGAAAAAGTCATCGAAGAGAACCCGCAGGTTTATCTCTGTTTCTCATCAAAGAAGGAGTTCGTAGAACCAGACGGATTCGACCAGATCGCTGCCTTTAAAAATAAAGAAGTATATTTCATCCCTTACGAAGATCCGACCATGGACAAGATCACTCGGAACGGTCCACGATTCCTGGAAGGTTTGAAAACTCTGGGAGAATTGATACATACAGGAAAGTTGGACAATTAATATGAAAAAAAGATGGATTGCTGCAACTTTACTTTCCTTGCTGTGTGTAGCAGCAGTAATCTTGGTATGTACTTTTTTTGGCGCAGCAGATATCACGATCAAAGATACCCTCATTGTATTGGTCAATAAGACGACTGGCCTGCTTGGATCTGAAGCTGATGTCCTGGGAACCAAGGCGACGATCATATGGAACCTCCGCTTTCCAAGGAGCCTGCTGGCCTTTCTTGTCGGCGGCGCTCTCGCCCTATGCGGCGGTGTATACCAGGCGATTTTCAAGAATCCCATGGCGGATCCCTTTGTCCTTGGAATCTCTTCAGGGGCTGCCTTCGGTGCTACCATCGGCATCATTCTCGCCATACCTGCCAGCTTCATGGGGCTCAACACGATTTCCCTATTCGCTTTCGGTGGTGCCCTTTTAGCTATTTTCTTTGTATATAATATTGCCAAGGTCGGAAAGCAGGCCAACACCACCTCCCTGCTGCTCTGCGGCATCGCAGTCAATCAGCTGCTGACGGCAGTGATTTCTTTTGCCATGCTGCTTTCTGCCAACCAGATGAAGAAGATCTATTTCTGGACTTTAGGGAGTTTCTCCGCTAAGGGCTGGGATCACGTTCTGAGCGTCCTGCCCTATATTATCATCGGTCTGATCGTCATCACGATCTTTGCCAAAGAGCTGGATATCATCGTTCTCGGAGACGAGACCGCCATCCGCTTTGGCATCGACGTAGAAAAGAACAAGAGAATTCTCTTTGTCGTCACATCCCTGGTCATGGCAGCCTGTGTTTCCGTCAGCGGCATCATCGGCTTTGTCGGCCTGGTGTCGCCTCACATCGTCAGACTGATCTTCGGACCGACTCACAAAAAACTGCTGCCCATGTCCTTTCTGCTGGGCGGCATCGTCCTCTGTATCTGTGACACCATTTCCAGAAGTATCATCACATCAGAGATTCCAGTGGGCATTGTTACGGCAATCATCGGCGCGCCATTCTTCATCTATCTGCTCAGGGCAAAGAATACAGAGGTACTTTAATTATGGAAGAAATATTGAGATTTGAAAACGTGACCATTGGTTATGGTGAACGAGATATTATCAAAGACTTCTCCTGTTCTGTAAAGCGAGGAGAATTCGTCTCCCTGATCGGTCCCAACGGTTCGGGAAAATCTACTTTGATACATGCCATTACCGGCATCGTCGGCATCAAAAGCGGAAAGATTTACATAGACGGAAGAGATAATGCGGCTCTGCCTGCAAAGGAACGGGCGCAGATCACCGCCGTCGTCCCGCAGACATTTCAAGCGAATTTTGCCTTCAAAGCCAAAGAAATCGTCGCCATGGGCAGGCATCCCTTTCTCAAGAGGATGCAATCTGAAACAGAGGAAGATTACAGACTGATCGACCAGGCCTTGGAACAGACTGGTACCCTGCATCTGCGGGAGCGGAAGATCACCCAGCTCTCTGGCGGCGAACGGCAGCGAATTATCATCTCAGCCGCTTTGGCGCAGCAGCCGCAGCTTTTGATCGTGGACGAACCGACCAATCATCTTGATATTCAGTACAATCTGGAAATCATGCAATTGATGCAGAAGTTGAACCGAGAGCAAGGCATCACTATTTTCGCTGTTCTTCACGATATCAACATGGCGGCTCGTTTTTCTGACAGAATTCTCGTTTTAAATGAGGGACAGAAAGTCAGAGACGGCAAAGTCAGCGAGGTCATCCGCGAAGAGGTGTTAAAACCGGTTTACAAGATCGACCTGGTCGTCCGGGAAAATCCACTGACAGGCGCTTCGGAAATCGTACCCCTGCGCAGCAACAAGACAGCCCACCGGAAGAGTAACGGTAAGCGGATCCACATCATCTGCGGAGGCGGCAGCGGCAGTTACATCATCGAAGCCTTCCACAACAAAGGCTTTGAGGTCAGCTGTGGTGTACTGAATTCCAATGACAGCGATTATGAACTGTGCCGATCCCTGGGAATCAAGACCATTGCAGAGAAACCCTACTGCGAGATCAGCGGCGAATCCTTTGACGAGAACCTTGAAACCATTGAATCCGCGGATCTGATCGTTTTGACTGATGTAGATATCGGCAGAAGCAACCTGAAGAATATAGAAATTTTAGAGCATCTCTCATCACAGAAGCTGTATATCGTGAGAGAAAATGCCTCAGATTATACAGGCGGTATCGGAGACAAAATCATCAACGCCCTCCTCAACGAAGGAAGAGCGATTTCGCTGACTAAAAAAGAGTTAATAGTGATTTTAAATAAAGACTGATTTTAGTCCCCGTAAGGCTGCACAAAAACTGATCGCGCAGAGAACTACTAGCAGGCATATCACCCACAGCAGGTTATGCGAGTGGACTTCTCCCTGTAACAGCAAGGTGCGCAAAATGTTGATTACGTGGGTGAGGGGATTGAGATTGACTATTGTTTTCAGCGGACCTGTCAAGGTATCTCCTGGAAATAAGGCGGTGCTGAGAAAAAAGGCTGGCAGCACGACTGCATTCATGACAGTTTCGTAGATGACCTCGTTGGGCAGGCGCAGGCTGATTGCATAAGTCAGACCTGACATGAAAAAAGCTGTCAGGAATACAATCAGTACAATCAGCAGCATGCCGACAAAACCAGAAGCAATTCTCACAGAAAAGAAAAGCCCTGCCCCAAATAAAATACCTACGCACTGTATCAGTGGCAAACAGCTCCGGCAGACAGCTCCTTGCGTCATTGGCAGAGGCCTGGTCTTCGAAAGACACTTTCAAAAAATTTTGCTTTAAATATCTGCGCAAATCTTTTGGGCTGCCCTGGGCAGCCTCCTTACCGCCTCTGCTGAACCCTGGGCAGTCAGGCGGCCCCGGGACAGAATGCCAATGGAATCGGCCAGGGCCTGAGCTTCCTCCAGATAATGGGTCGTCAAAAATATGGTCGTGCCAAAATCTCTGCGGATTTTCTTCATCATTATATGCATGGCCTGCCGCGACTGTAAATCCATACCCACTGTCGGTTCGTCCAAAAATAAAATCTTCGGATTGGACATCATGTTGAGAGCGATATCGAGACGTCGTTTGACACCGCCAGAGTATGAATTTACGGGATAATTTAAATACCGTTCCAGGCCAAAGGCGGCAATCAGAATTTTCATACGCGCCTCTGCTTCTGCCTTAGGTATCTTGTGCAGACGGCTTTGACTTGTGATTTCCTCGCTTTTGGTGCGCTCTTTTGTAAACATTATTCTACCACAATCCGTCAGATACTAGCCAATCGGATAGAACAAAACCCGGTGATTTCCCTTGGGACGTTTTGCCAGCTGTTACGTATATCATTTTGATGGAAGAGCTGCTAAAAGCTTTGCCGGTGCTCTGTTACGCCCTGTTTGAAACTGCCATTCTTGTCTTATTAAAACAGCCCGGGCATAATGCTTAATCCAGCGTTACACCTGGGCTGTTTATGTTGTAAGAGCTATTCTTCTTTTTGAAATATCAATGGAAGCAAGGAACTAAGCCTCTAAGGGGTTAACCTCTCCAGCTTCAAAAGCTCTCACGGACTCGAACACGCATCTGCACATGTCGGAAACTGCTTCATCTGTATAGAATGCAGTATGCGGCGAGAGGATGACGTTCGGAAAACTTTTCAGAATGGCCATCTGCCTGTTAGAAATGACCTCTCCCGATCGGTTGAGGAAATAAAGACCGGCTTCATCTTCCAGCACATCCAGCGCCGCACCGCCTACTTTGCCGGACTCAATTCCCTCGATCAATGCATCACTGTCCACCAAAGTCCCTCTGGCTGCATTGATAATCATACACCCGTCTTTCATGGTTTTGATCGCTTCGCGGTCGATCAAATGATAATTTTCTTTTGTTGCCGGCGTGTGAAGGGTGACGATGTCTGACTGCGCAAACAGTTCTTCTAATGACACATATTCCGCCCTCTCTGACACCTCCGGATTTTGATAGAGATCGTAAGCCAGCATCTTGCAGCCAAAACCGGTAAGATGGTCGATTACGGTCTTGCCGATTCTGCCGGTGCCGATGATACCCACTGTACAGCCTGACAGCTCTCTGCCCATTTTGTTCTTAAAAGAATAGTCCTGCAGTTCAGCTCTTTTCATAATGTGGGCAAATCTTCTGCAGACCATGAGCATCAACATAATGGTGTAATTTGCTACGCTGTCAGGAGAATACTGTGAATGGCCGACACGAATACCCAGTTCTCTGCACTTTTGCAGATTGATGTGATCTGTACCGATGCTTCTGGTCAGGATATATCTGACACCGTTATCGGCAAAGGCCGCAAGCATCTCGTCCGTACATTCTGACGCGAGAATAGAAACTGCTTCATGGCCTCTGACCATGGGAATGTTCTCCACTGTCTGATAGTCGTCATAACCCGTATAGTCAAATCCATATTCCTGTGTCAGTTGATCAAAGAAAAACTTCTCGTCATACTCTCTCAAATTATAAATAAATATTTTCACTCCAATCCACCTCTATTTCTCGCCAAACATGCGCTTTAATCGAGTAATCCCCTCTCGTATTGTCTCTTCACTGGAAGCGTAGGAAAAACGCAGATAGCCTTCCCCGCTGTCGCCGAAAGCGCTGCCCGGTGTTGTGAGCACCTGCACTTGATCAAGAATCTTGACAGCCAGATCCTGAGATAAAATCCCAAAAGACTTCACATTTGGGAAAACGTAGAAGGCACCTCCCGGATTGATGCAGGAAAACCCCTGTACCTGGTTCAGACCTTCAACCAGGATATCCCGCCGTCTTTCATACTGACTGCACATCTTCTCCACAGTCTCCTGAGAACCTGTAATCGCCTCGCAGGCTGCTATCTGGCAGGCTGCTGTCACGCTGGAGCCCATGCTCTCCTGAAGCAGGGGCATCTGCTCTCTCACCTCCACAGGTGCCGCCACATAACCGATCCGCCAGCCAGTCATGGCATAGGACTTCGAGAAGCTGTTTATGGTGATGACCAAATCTTTCATCTCCGGAATAGATCCGATGCTGAAATTCTTTTGTCCGTCGTAAATAATGGCTTCATATGGTTCATCAGAAATGACGATCAAATTGTGTTCTACTGCAACGGCAGCAATCTGCCGTATATCCGCCTCTGTCAATACCGCGCCCGTAGGATTACACGGCGAATTCAGAATGATCGCCTTTGTCCTAGTCGTAATCTTTGATTTGATCTCTTCTGCTGTCACCCGGAATCCATTCTCTTCACAGGTGGGTACGATGACTGAAGTGCCGCCAGCCATGTGAATATATCCAAAGTAGTTTGGAAAGCACGGTGTAGGCACGATCACTTCGTCTCCTGGTTCCAGAATGGTCTCCATGGTCAGAAGGAGGGCCTGGCCTGCGCCGAAGGTGATGTGCAGGTTTTCTTCTGTCACATACTCCATCCCATTATATTTTCTCATCTTCTCTGCCAAAGCACTGAGAAGGGGCGCGATACCCTGGTTAGCGACATATTTTGTCCATCCCTCATCCAGTGCATTGCGGCCGGCATTGATGATATTTTGCGGCGTCGGAAAATCTGGTTCTCCTAGGCCAAAGCTCAAAACATTGTCATACTTTGCAGCCAGAACTGTCATGGCCCTGATGCCGGAAGTCGGCATTGTCAGAGCACTTTTACTCATTTGCATCATTTTTATGTTCTCCTTTTGAAACGCAGAGCTGCTAGTCGGCAGCCCTGCTCCATTGATTCTGCTATTTTTCCTTTGGTAAAAAGTTAGGATCACTTGGCAGTTCTCCTGACAGATATCTGTCACGGATGCTCCGCCAGGTTTCTGTGCCAGGCCAGTTGAACTTGTCCGGATCAAAGATCGGATCCTTCCCTGCTTTTTTCTGTTCTTCAAAGTCCAGAAGCAGCTTTCTGGCTATCGGCAGACAAGTGATCAGGAAAATCATATTGCCCCAGGTGATCAGGCCGATCCCCACATCACCAAAAGCCCATGCAGTCGTACTCTCAATGACACCTGCGTATACGACAAATGCCAGAAACAAGATTCTAAGCCCCATGGTCGCCCACTTTGGCGTAGTGCCTTTGAAGAAGAAAGTCAAAGTAGATTCGCAGTTGTACATCTGGTTCATGCAGGTAGTGAATGCAAAGAACACGAGAGCGATGGAAATGAATCCAGGCCCCCAGGAGAACACCGTGCCAATGGCTGCCTGAACCCATGGAGCGCCAGGATCTGCGTTTTCACCGAGGATGCTTGACTGAATCAAGTATTCGCCGGATTCACCCACACAGTTGAATACATTGGTCAGAATCATGATGATACCTGTTGCAGTGCAGACAAACAGGGTGTCGATGTATACGGAAAACGCCTGAACCAAGCCCTGCTTAGCGGGATGTGATACTTCCGCCGCGCCGGCAGACGGCGTTGCTGTGGACATGCCTGTTTCAGAGGAATAGACGGCCCTCTTTGTTCCCCAGATGACCGCGCTGCCCAGTGCCCCGCCAAAGACAGATCCCGGTGTGAAAGCGGATTTGAAAACCAGTCCGAAAGCCGCTGGTACACTGGTAATGTTCAGTGCCAGAATAATCAGCGCAACGATGATGTATGCTGCTGCCATGACAGGCACGACGATTTCGGCAAAACGTCCGA
>URXI01000002.1 GCA_900551775.1 uncultured Eubacterium sp.
CTGCCTCTATTCTGGCAAGGCGCATCAAAGGCGTCTTTCCTATGGCTTCTGTAATCGAATTAATGATCATATTCTCCACCTCTTATTCGCTCTATTATTATGATTGCCGCTGTCAATACTGCGGCGCCCAGGCTCCATCCTCCCAGAACGTCTGTGGGAAAATGTACGCCCACATATACCCGGCTGCAGCCAATTGCCAGAATCAACAATCCCAGCAAAACGGTGATCCAATTTGCTGCAGTTCTGTTCCTGCAATACCGTCTGGTCAAGTAGATCAGAATCCCGTAGATCACCATGCAGTTCATAGAATGTCCGCTGGGAAAGGAGTACCCGCTTTCCTCGATAATACGGACTGAAAGGTCAGGTCTCGGTCTCTGAAAGATAGATTTTGCAATCTTATATATGATTGTCGAAGAGATCGCAGTCACAGCAAATGGCAGACCTATTTTTTCCCTGGTACGCGGATAAATCAATAAAGCCAGCCCCAGCATCACGATAGTCTGCCAATTCCCCAGATAAGTGATACCGATCAGGATCTTGTCAAGCAGCGGACTTCGCAGACCATATGCCCATTCTCTGATAGTGGTATCAAAACCGAGAACATCACAGCTCATGACCGTGTATGCAATATAGGCGAAGCATATCAATGCTCCGCCTATGATAACTGACCGTAAAACAAACTTTTCTCTGTCAATGTTCTCCATCAAATTTCCCCTTTTGATTTCCCTTTATTTAAATTTTACTGCCGTTCCATAAGCAATGACTTCCGCGGCTCCCTGCATGATCGCAGAGGAGGCAAATTTAACGTTGACGACGGCATCCGCTCCCAGGCTCTCCGCCTCATCTACCATTCTCTTTGTTGCAATCTGTCTTGCTTCTTGAAGCATGTCTGTATAGCCTTTCAACTCTCCTCCGACAAGAGTCTTAAAGCCTGCACCGATATCTTTGCCGAGATTCTTAGACTGTACGACGTTGCCTTTTACCATGCCCAGGACATCAAATTCCTGTCCTGGAATATAATCAATATTTACGAGCTTCATCTTCTTCGCCTCCCTTAATTTCTTTGATTCTTTGAATTAACATATATACAATCAGAGCTGCCGCTCCCAGCGGAATGAAAAGCATCAGCAGGACCGCCATCAGCGGCACGCCTTCAAATGCAGAACATACGAAACAAATGGCGATTCCCAAGAAATAGATGACTGACAGTATTGTAATGACAACAGGTGCAATATATCGCTTATCCATGATGCCCTCCCTTCATTCGCTAATGTTAATATTATACTCTTTTTGAGTAGATATTTCCACTGATTTTATGTTATATTAGTAGAGAGCGAAATTCTATATTGGAGGTATCCGAATTTGAAATTATTTAGAAACATTCCCAACGGCATCAGGCTATTCCGGTCCGTCGGTATATTTAATAAGCATATGAAGGAAATCGCCGCTGCCAGGCAAGCCGGAGATTTCGAGAAAGAACGAGAACTGATTGCACATTGGACAGCTCTATGGGTAGACAACGTCATTGACCTATTTGATCTGACCGTCAATATCAGCGGCCGTGAGAATGTGCCAAAAGATGGTCCCTGTGTGTTTATTTCCAATCACGAGGGGTATGGAGATATTGTAGTATTATTTAAGGCGCTGGAAGGACGGCAGATCGGCTTTATCGCAAAAGACGCTTTAGAGAAGGTTCCTTACTTTGGCAATTGGATCAGAGCAATCCGCGGGGTCTTCATCAAAAGAGGCAACACGAGAGAGGCTCTCAAGTCCATACAGGCCGGAGTGGATACCCTCAAAGACGGGTTCTCACTGGTCATATTTCCGGAAGGAACCAGAAGCCGTGGACCTCGAATGGGGGAATTTAAAGCCGGAAGCTTCAAGCTGGCTACCAAAGCAAAGGTGCCTATCGTTCCGATTACCATCAACGGCTCCTATGACCTCTTCGAAACGAGGAGCATCATCACAGGCGGCGCCGTTATCGATGTGGTAATCCATCCCGCAATTGATACAGCTTCTTTGGACAGGCATCAGATTGCGAATATAACTCACGAAGTTGATAATACTATTAGGACAACACTGACGCAGCTCATCGAAAAGCGCGAAGCGGCTGCAAAGAAAAAGGAGTAGAAAATATGATTATTAACTTAACAAAAGACACTTTCCAGAAGGAAGTTTTAGAATCCGACATCCCTGTATTAGTAGATTTTTGGGCACCTTGGTGCGGACACTGTGTCAACCTGGCACCGACCATCGACCAGATTGCCGAAGAGTACGACGGCAAAGTCAAGGTTTGCAAGCTCAACACCGATGACGAGCAAGAAGTAGCTCTGCAGTATGGCATCATGAGCCTTCCGACCGTTGCCAAGTTCGAAGGCGGCGAAATCAAAGCCAAGACCATGGGCGCATTGCCAAAGGCTGCACTGATCGCTCAGTTAGGGCTGTAAATCACGATTTATATGAGCAGGCCGCTATGAACGGCCTGTTTTTTTGTAGTTTGCGTAACCGGATGGCGGCAGGCAAAAAATTTACATTTCTCTGTAACGAAACCTTTCCTTTGACGATATATGGGTAAAACAGAAAAGAGGTGATGATATGTTAGACATGGGCGTCGTATATAATGACTATGCGCAGACCGTATTCAAATTTCTGATGACTCTGTGTCACGAAGAACATACTGCCGAAGAACTGACCCAGGAGACTTTTTATCAGGCAGTACGCTGCGCCGGTAAATTCGATGGAACGTGCAAAGTCTCCACCTGGCTCTGCCAGATTGCGAAGCACCTTTGGTATCAGGAACTGGACAAGCGAAAGCGCTGCGAAGCGTCTCCCTTGACAGAAAGCATTGTCTCAGAGGGAAATTCGCCAGAACACGCGGCATGTCTCAAAGACGAGAAGATGGAGCTGTTCCGCAAGGTCCATGTCTTATCAGAAGCAGAAAAAGAAATCGTTTTACTCAGACTGACCGGTGCCTTCTCCTTTCGAGAAATTGGAGATATTTTTGAGAAGAGCGAAAACTGGGCACGAGTGACGTTCTACCGTGCAAAACAGAAAATCACGAAAGGATAGGTGAATAGTGATGAAGTGTGCAATAATCAGAGACTTACTACCAAGTTATATCGAAGGGCTGACCAGTGAGGAGAGCAAGCAGGCGATTGAAGACCATCTAAAGACTTGCCCTGACTGCCAGCAATATTTAGAGGAGATGCAGGCAGGTATCACTGCACCAGAAATTGATGTTGCAAACAAAAAAGAGATCAAACCCTTTAAAAAGCTGAAGAAACGCACCTGGATGGCCATCGGTCTTACCGTGCTGGTGTGCATTTTACTCTTCGGCGGCGGCGTTTATTACTACGGACACCAGTGGGCGCCATCCTCGGAGGATGTCATTGTAAAGTGCGAAAGAGTGGGAGATGTGGTGACATTAAGCTTTTATGCTAAAGACGAGAAGCTGATCATGAATTCTTACGTTGACAATTCCCTGGAAGACGGCAGCGATCAGGTCAATTTACAGCTGCAGCGCCAAAACCCGTTCAGGAAGCCATTTCAAAAGGGCGGCTATTTTGGCTACACTTTCATTGACGACAGCACCGTCTATAACCCAAGCGGCAGCAAACGCAAGCTGACAGACGAGGATGTGCTCACCATCAAATATAAAGACAAGGACGTAAAGATCAAAATCAGAGACCTGGCGGACGGGAAGCTGTAGAGGGGATATGAAAAGAGGCCTATGAAACGGGGCGAATTTACGGCCCATTCGTTCTGTAGTCCTCTTTTGTTGATTAACCGATCGCTTCAAACCAGATGTGATAGGATTCAATGCCGTCACTGGCATAGAATTCTTTACGCTTGCAGACGATTTTGATGTAGTAGCTCTTTCCCTCTGTCACACAAAACACCGCATTGGAGGTTTTATGTTTCTTTGGTTTCTTCTCCTTTGTGATGGGAGCCTTCGCGCTGTCACAGAGCTGTAAACTATCGCAGTAACTGTCAGTCCGCACCCTAATTCTCCCAGTTTTCTCTGCACTAATTAATCGGTATACAATCTGTTCGCCCGGGCCGATCTGGTAGCTGGATTTGCTGCCTTCCGTTAATCTTTCTTCTTTGTTAATGGGCAGCAATTCACTCGTATAAGTAACAGGATACGTACTGCGTGGATCAGAGGTGAAAATTCCAATATAATATGTCCCTGGTTCCAGCAAGATAATCAATCCATCCTTGTAATTCGGATAATCTTTTATATCGGCACCTTCCTCCATCTCCCCGAATGCTTTATTGTTATAAGTCGTGTCCACTTCCTCTACAGGCTTTGTCAGCTCTGGATCACGGTAAACGCCATACCACATATCATTCCAGTCGCTATAGGAATACTGGCGGAATAGTGACTTCTCTTTCAGTTCCAGCTTCATGCGGAAACCGAATTTACCCTCAGAAATCACCGTCTTTTGGCGAAAATCCAAAGTAACTTCATCATATGAGCCACTTTTGTCCGCATCAAAAGGTTCCAGCAGCTCGCAGTCCTTGGTGTCTGTACTGATTTTGCTGATGATTTTTCTCGTTTCTGCATCGTACTCAGTTGAACCCTTTTCCTCAGGCTGATGCGATGCACAAGCAGACAAAGAGAGAATGCTTGTAATGATTGTGAAAATCAGGATACACTGTATCAATTGGGGTTTCGTTTTCATTGCCGCCTCAAAATCATAAATACTCATACTTAATCACCCAACCTCTGATGTTGCTGTCAGCAGAGCCAGCAGGATGAAATACTTTTACATAATATATTTGATCCTTATGAACTGTCAATTTTCCCTTTGTCCGTTTGCTTCTAATCGGCTCAATGACTTGGGACAATGGTTGGTTATTCTTACTAAAGAATTGAAGTTTTGCAAAATAGCCCGAGGTGACATTAACAATGCCGTTTCTTTCCGCCTTAATCCTGCAATATACTTTTGTATCGCGAGTTCCACTTCCGTAATATATCCGCTCCTCGTCTTCCGTCAGTTCAATTTGCTCCTCAACAACTGCGCATTGACTTTCATAACTCAGAGAAAATGAATCCCAAAAGCGCTTCGTGTATACTGCTACATAATAAACTCCCGGATCAAGAACCGTACTTACCATATATTTATACTTTTTAAATTTCGATGCATCTTCTCCATTGTCAATTGCTATGTCCGCTTTTATGTTATATGCAACGTCCACCTCATCTACAGGGTCATTCAACTTTCTGTCTTTATAGACACCGTACATTACTGCATTCGTCGGTAATTCATCATAATAGATACGTTGTGTTAAAGCCGTTTTCTCCTGTATTTCCAGCTTTCTTATAAAGCCATATTTACCCAGCGTTATAAATCCTTTTTCACTCATATCTATATTTTTTGGGTCTTCGTCCCCTTGGCTATTAAATATGATACGCTCTGGCATAACCATATCTGCAAATTTTGAACTAGAACCGAAGGACAAAATAATCACAAATACTAAGGCGGCCGCTACCGCTAATAGTATTAAAATAATATATTTTAATTTCTTATTCATAATTGTTCCATTCTCCTTATTATCATATTATATTGCCCTTATCATTCATAACTACAACACTAACATTTCTGTAAATTTCCACATCACACTTTATAACAATAAAGAGAATCCGTCTACCAATTACTGCTAAAACGTTATACGCTGTTTTTCTTACCATTGTACTTCCTTCCCTAATCCATACACCCTGGCAGGTTCGACTGCGAACCTGCCAGTCAAACCGTTAGAAATACATTTTCAAATGCGTAATCTCACTGGTATTTGGCTATTATGTAACTACCGAAACCTTATGGTAATGTGAAAGAATCGTTGGATCCGATACATCTGCGTCTTCAGCAAATTGTTTAAATTTAGTTATTCTAAACCCAAGATTAGAATTATAAATCGAGCTATTTGCAACATGGAAATCATGGCAATAATCTATACCACTTCTTTGCTTATTATGCCTGTCTAATACATTTGACATAACTGCCTTTGCCATGGTATATCTTTTAGGAGCAACCCCCGTATTATCTGCTGCAGGGTGAAGAATTCTCACCCAGGAAGCTCCTTCTTTTTGAAATGCCGAATGTGCAAATACATCAGATGCTACATGCATTGCAATGCCGAATACAAATGCCCTCTGTGTAGAATCGCCTTTACCAATAATCTTGTTATTTGACTTGTTCGAGTCAGAATTATCTTTATCTATTATACCTTGCAGTCCCTTTCTAATCGCAGTATAACAGGTAGAAGTCAAGCCCTTAACTTCAGATCGAGACACTGCTGTATAGCCTTCTCCTCGGCCATATGCAAGTGCTATCTTTACAAGAAATTTGTAGTTTGCCATATAGTTGCACGTTCCTGAACTGATTGCCGTAGCACTAGGATTATTATGCCAACTATACCCATGAAACTCTGGATGCGACGTCATACCCGACAAAAAAGAAACATTATCTGGATACGTAGCTCCATCTTTTAAAGCCATATTATCATCATAATAAAGCTCATGCACACTAGATTTCCAACTGCCATCTACGATCGGATCACTCAAGTCTTCCACCTTGGCCGTATTTTCAACAACGTCTATCTGCTTAATAGCCAAGTCTTCAAACTCTTTGCTATTAATATCTGGAACAGCCATGTCAACATCATTTTCCGGTTTTGCCTGCCCCTCCTCTACAGGTGTATTTTCTGCAGTCTCGCCAACGCTCTCTTGTTGCTGTACTAGCGCCGTTGCTATATTTTCTTCCTGGCCTTGCACGTCTTGGTTCTCGTTATTCACAGGAGCAGAAGGGGATTCTTTTTGTACCGCTGACTCAGGTACAGCATTTTCCACCGTCTCACCATGTTCTACATCGTTTACTGGTGCATCAGTTGAAGGCACCTCGATCGAAGGTGTCTCTTCTTCCACAGCATTGTCACTCCCGACAGCAATATCCTCAAACTGTACAGCAACCTCATCATAAAGTTCCAGTGCATAGTCATAGTCTACAAGACCAAATCCACTTCCTGTCGTCCCCAAATTCTTTGCACTCAATTTGATGAGTGTCTTGATGAATGTTGCGGGCTTTGTTGTATCTTTGCTCCAAAGAAGCGCCGCAACACCGGTTACATGTGGAGCAGAAAGACTTGTCCCTGACAGCGTCAAATCTTCTCCGAAATTTCCCTGTGCAAGAACCGCTTCTCCAGGTGCAACAACATCAATTGCTTCACCTCTGGAACTGAAGGAACTGATCTCTCCTGCCGCATTCGTAGCACCTACTGCAAGCACACTGTCGAAGGCAGCTGGATAATCTACGCTGGAATTACCATGATTTCCACCAGCGGCTACAACGAGGATGCCTTTTTCTGTCGCAGCGTCGACTGCTGTTTTGAGCGCCTCGGAATACGTCTGTGTACCAAAACTGATATTGATAATATCAACGTCTTGCGCAATAGCCCAGTAGATTGCCTCTACGACGCGGCTGACAGGGGCTTGTTTGTTCTCATCGAGAACGCGCGCAGAATATAATTCAATATTTCGTCCGACCCCCTGTACGTCACTATCTGCGCCAATGCCTGCAATAAGGCTTGCCACGCTTGTACCATGTCCGCACAAATCTTCATATAAAGGCGTTTCGACAGGTCTTTCTGTGATAAAGTTTTTCCTCACCTTTACATCTATATTATCGGTCATATCAATCCCCGAGTCAAGGACTGCAACTTTAATTTGTTGGCTTGCAATTGCATTATCAGCATTGATAACCTGCAGATTCCAATCATTGGATACCGGCTTTACCATATCCCATTCCGTCTCAACTGGCGCTTCCATTGTAAAGTCCTTTTCGATACATTGGATGCTCTCATCAGTTTTCATATTTGCTGCTTCACCAGAAGAAAGATCCACTGTCTGCGCTGAACCGTCAGTATCAATAATGATATACGTATCTTTCGGCCCCTCAGCATAAGCCAAATCTGTTCTCGTAAACAGACAGCATTGGATAACCAGCAAGGATATGAGCAAACTGACAATCCATTTAGAATGTCTGTGTCGTAATAATCTGTTCATTTCTTCATCCTTTCTAAAGTTCCTCCTGTTACAGATCATCATAAAAGCGAGGAACAACATTGCTATTCCCATGGCATTCAATATCTCTGACATACCCATTGCTGCAACAACCAGAGAAAGCAAAATACTAACAATAACCCTCTTACCTACTTTTTGCTTATAAACCTTCTTTTCATTTTGTGACAGTGGTTTATTCTTGTGCTCCGATGGGGACATGTAGTAAATCACGCCGCCCAACATGATGACTCCAAGCAACAATATAGTTTCCGAAATATTTATCCAACGAATCAGCATCATTGCCGCGATGATCATCCCAAACGTTAACACATAGCATCTGAATTGTGTCGCTGCATGATAACCGCCCGCATAAATGCGTAGTGCTCTATACGTTACAGCAAATGCCATCGCCTCTATCACCATGTCAAAAGAGAACCCAATTGCAAACATAACGGAATAAGTAAACACCTGCGAAAACAATTCTTTTATACCAAATAAGTAAATCCCTTTGTCTTCAGTGGGAACTATCCCTTCCCTAATCATCTCGCCCAACAGTCGTTCTGAGATACTAGTCATGTTTCTTTAGTTTTTCAGAGCCTTTTGGCATCTGTGGTTGATAACCTAGCAACCTACAGGTCGAATTTACGTTAAATTGTGTAATCAGCTTGGCTTCCTTCGCCAGCATTTCCATTGACTTTCTTTTTAATTTATTCATTTTGGTCACCTCTTCCTTTCCCTTAAATATGTCTTTGATGTTATTATACATATTTGACGCCATTGTGCCGAAGGATGTAATGAAAACCATACCTTTTTGTAACCAACTAAAAGATGTTCTTAACGCAGGTAAAATCTTATGATAGAATATTATTAATAGAATGGGAGGTGTCAGGATGTTCCGAATAGCTATTTGTGACGATGATAACGCCATATGTAATCGTATTGACCAAATCATTCTTAATTATAGTGCGAAGAATAAAACCCTAATCGAAACCGAGGTGTTCTATAGCGGTGAAGATTTATGCAAATACCTCGATTCAGAAAACAGCTTCGACCTTATTTTCCTGGATATAGAAATGATGCGAATGAGCGGCGTTGATGTAGGATTGAAAATCCGTAAAGAGAAAATGGATTACAATACGAAAATTGTCTATGTTACAGGAACGAATCAATACACACGCCATCTGCTTGACCTGAACCCTTTGCTTTATATTGAGAAGCCTTTCACAGAAGATGCAATTATTGAAGCTCTAAAGTTAGCATTACGGCTGGCAGACCAATTGGAGGGTTGTTTTCAATTTAAGGTAAATGGATTTAATTATGGGCAAAAGTTTAGCGAAATTCTTTATTTTGAAAGTAGGTTAAGGAAAATCCTTCTCGTAACTGAAGCCCGAGATTTTGAATTTTATCAAAAACTCAACGAGTTGGTTTCTGATCTCCCCATGTATTTTGTACAGGTACACCGTTCCTATATTATCAACATCAAAAAAGTAGCTGCCTTTTTAGGAGACTCCGTGCTGATGCAAAATAACGTTGAAATTCCAGTTAGTCAGACATACAGAAACAAATTAAAAGAGATTGAAAAAATCGAATTGGAAGCAAGAGGATTACTGAAATGAACGCTTACGTTACAGCCTACATTATCAATAATTTTTTCTATGCCTACGTACTTTACCGTATGTTTAGGATTTTTTATAATGAAAGAAGTGTAGGAAAAGCTTCAGAAATCATTTCCTATTTTTCCTATGCCGCAATCATGAGCATTACGGCTTTCTTGGATACACCACCATTGGCGTATCTACTTTTAAGTTTTGTATTATACTTTCTTTTGACATGCATCTATACATCTTCTTTTATCAAGCGTTTTATCTCTGTCATAATCGCTTATATGATAATGGTCTGTGTAGAACTTGTAGTCAATTACATAACCAATTACTATATTCAGGATCTGACTACCGCTTTGGAGTATGATTCTATCTTCGGCATTACCGCGATTACTATCCTAACCTTTTTCGTTGTCCTTCTTTTAGAGAACGCCGTCAACTTAAAAAACGGAGTAAAAATTGCTCCCTCATATTGGATATCCATCATTGTAGTTCCATCCGGCAGCCTGACCTTACTCTTAAACAACCTTTCTGCCCATACAGACCCTGTCATCATCCTGATGGATTCTATTATTATCTTGGGTATTAATATTCTCTGGTTTTATACTTACGATCGAATTTCCCATCTTTCTAAGCTGGAGATAGAAAACTACATGATGGAACAGCAGAACAAGTCCTATGAAAAGCAGTTATTGATCATGAAGGATTCTGAGGAAGCAACGCGCGCCTTGCGGCATGATTTAAAAAACCATCTAACAGCGCTTGATGCGTTAAGCCAAGAGGGTGCTGCGGCAAAATATGCCCAGTCTCTGGCGCAGCAGCTACAGGACACACAAAGCCTTTCCAATACAGGTCTTTTGGCTTTGGACAGCCTGATCAATTACAAACTCAGTCCTTTAGCGACTGATATAAAATTAACCTACGATGTTCATATTTCACCAGATTTACCAATCGAAGATTTTGATTTGATTATCATACTCGGCAATCTAATCGATAACGCTCTGGAAGCATTAGAAAAAATAGATGACGGTCAGAAGGAGCTCTCTCTGCTCATCAATTATGACAAAGGGCGGTTGATCATACAACTAAAGAATTCCTACATAGGCGAACTAAACAAGACTCTCTACACGACAAAAACAAATAAACAATACCACGGTATTGGATTAAAAAATGTGAAGTCTGTGGTACAAAAGTATAGAGGAACGTTGGACATCACTTTCAGCAACAGTATCTTTACAGCAGAAGTGATACTCTATCTGCTCAGCCAAGATCATCAAAAATAGAAACAACGCGTCAGTCGGAGATGAGCGCAACTCCCTGCTCCAATTCGAATGCATCAATTGATACATTTCCATTGACAAAATGCACTTTTTCGTGTATCATCATAACTAGGGGTGAAGCTTATGAATCCGCACTATAATCAAAACTATTCAAGAGAAGAAATCAAGAGCATCCTCAGTAAAATAAAAGCGTGCATCGCATCTGACAAATTTACAATTTCCCAAAATGAAAATCGTCAAGAAAATATAGATTTCATTAATGAATATAACATTCGCAGCAACAAACAAAAATCTATATTGGTGCAGATTAACGTTGAGGATTTTTGTCACTCTGTTCAGAACACAAAAATCGGTTATGAACACGAGGTGCTTTATGTATTTGTTCCACAGGTAAAGCTGTTTAACGCCTGCGATGAAGAAGAGACCGTAGACATCTATACGAAGTTTAACATTTTAGATTTACCTTCTGGCGGTCAATTGATTGTCATATCGTTTCACAAGCGGAACAAACCCGTTGATTATATATTTAGGTAAAGCCTAATTGGAAGGAGAATGGATTATGGACAGAACCCTTGTATTTTGTGAAGAATGTCGTAAAGACGTTAACTATATCATTTCAGAAAAAACAATGTCAGGAAACCTCAAAGGCACCCCATACCAATACACTGGCAAAGAGGCTCGCTGCATGGATTGCGGCGCCCTTGTTTATGTGCCTGAAGTGAATGACACGAATCTAAAGGCTCTATACGATGCATATCGGCAGAGCAACAACATCATTCCACTAGAGACGATTCGGGCAATTCCAGAAAAATATTCGATCGGAAAGCGACCGCTTTCCCTTTTGCTCGGCTGGGGAGAACAGACCTTTTCCCGATACTATGACGGGGATATTCCCTCAAAGCAATATTCCGATATACTGGCCAGAATCTATGCCGATCCGTCTTATTACGCAGAAATTCTGGAGCATGGAAAAGCCAACTTAAAGTCTCCTTCCACCTATGAAAAAAGCAAAAAGGCAGTCGATGCTTTGCTTGCTCCGGATGACAAAAATGATACAAAAATTGATGTTGCAATTAAATATCTGCTGCATCAATGCGAAGACATTACGCCATTGGCCTTACAAAAAGCGCTTTATTATATCCAGGGCTTTTATTATGCATTCCATCACACCTATTTGTTTCGCGAGAACTGCGAAGCCTGGGTGCACGGTCCGGTATACAGAGACATTTTCCATAGATATCGCGATTATCGTTTTGATCCGATTGCACCTAATGATTCTTTTGATGATTCTATACTTACCACATCAGAAAAGGCGATCTTTGACAGTGTTACCAGCCACCTGTGCTGCTACAGCGGCAAGGTCCTGGAACGTTTTACCCATAACGAAGCCCCTTGGCTCAATGCAAGAGGCGATTTGTCTATTTTGGCGCCTTCGGATCGTATTATTTCCCGAGACTCCATAGGAGAATACTTTACAGCAGTCAAAGAAAAGTACAACATGGTAACGCCAAAGGATATCCGTGCCTATGCGCAGGATATGTTCCAATCCCTCTAACTTGAACAGCGCGGCAGATGGAGAGCAAACTGCCGCGCTTTTGATTATTTATTTTGAACGAACTCCCTCTTCAACATAGAGATGATTCGTTCATTTTCTTTTTCGTAGAAGCTTCCTTTTCCCGTGAAATAGCCTGCGGCTGCCGTGGCCTGCGCCACCAGCATGGAGAGTCCGCTGGCAAAGGGGATATCAAGATCGACTGCTTCCTTGATGAAGGCCGTATAATACGGGTTATATACCACATCGAATACGCCTTTGCAGCAAGGAAAATCCCGCAAGTCGATCAGACGGCCGGAAACATCAGGATACATGCCCACCGGGGTTGCGTTGATGATGATCTCTGCATCAGCATGAGCAGGCAAGTCCTCATAGTTCACCATGAGGCAGGCCGCCCCGCCGGCAGACGTCTCGAAAGGCTCTGTCACCTTACGGGAAACCACCACCAGCTCTGCCGCCCCTCTGTCCGTCACCGCTTTCTTAATCGTCTGGCAGGTGGCGCCATTTCCCAGAATGACCACCTTCCTGCCACGGACATAAATCCCGGCTGTATCTATGGCATACAAAAATCCTGTATAATCGGTATTGGTTCCATGGAGTTCACGGTCTTCATCAAAATAGAGGCAGTTGACCGCGCCGATTTCCGCAGCCAGCTGCGAGAGATGGTCACAGTAAGGGATCACTGTTTTCTTGTACGGTATGGTGACCGACAGGCCTTTAAAATCCCTGCTCTCAAGGAGCGCATTCAGTTCTTCCGCTTCCAGGGAGCGCAGTTCATAGGGGTATGCGCCCAGAGCCTCGTGAATGATCTTTGAATAGCTGTAGGTCATATTTTGACCGATTGATCCGTATTCCATAAGCACATCTCCTTACATGGATTTCATAATAGTGATTTCTGTATTTCTATCGCCGATCGTCTCTCTCATGGCATCCGCCAGATCCTTCATGCGTGTCTCCGTCGGTTTTTCTGTGTCAGTCAGGGCATATTCCCGTCCCAGCTGACCGTATTTGACCTCGCCCAGGTTGTGATACGGCAAAAGCTCAATGGTCTGGATCTCGAGAGATGCGGCATATTCCGCCGTTTCCCGCAGATTCTCTGTGCTGTCATTGATGCCCGGAATTACCGGTATCCGCACTACGATGTTGTCGTGAACCTTTGCCAGCGCCGCCAGATTTGACAGAATCTTTTCGTTGGAAACGCCTGTAATATCTCTGTGGGTTTCGTCGTCCATGTGTTTTACATCATAGAAGACCAAATCCAGCAATGCGGCAGTTTCCAGCAGCGTTTCGGTATCTGTCATGCCTGTGGTTTCTATGGCCGTATGCACGCCGTTCTCTCTGCATGCTGCCAGAATTTCTTTCAGAAAAGCTGACTGCATCAGCGGCTCGCCGCCCGAGAAGGTGACGCCGCCGCCTGATGAGTCGTAGAAGGATTTATCTTTGAGGATTTCTTTCAGAAGGTCTTCAACCGTATAGTCTTCGCCTACCACCTTTTTTGCGTTGGTGCAGCATTCTTTCACGCAGATCTCGCACAGATCGCATTCCTCGCGATTTGTGATTTCAAAAGGAGGCTGTGCCTCGATCAGCCCTTTCGGACAAACCGCGGCACAATACCCACAATTCACACATCTGCTTTGAAAGCAGGCAACCTCTTTTTCCACCTTCTGGCTCTCCGGATTGGAGCACCAGAGGCAGTTTAAGGGACATCCTTTGAAGAACACCGTCGTTCGGATGCCCGGCCCGTCGTGGATGGACATCTTCTGTATATTAAAAATCGTTCCTGTTTTCATCAAATATTCACCATTCTTAGCAGCAGCATCCGCCTACATTTTTGTGAGCTGTTCTGCCGATGATATTATTTTGCACATCTCTGTCCAGCTCGATAAAGTATGCGGAGTACCCAGCTACTCTGACGAGGAGGTTCTTGTAATCCTGCGGATTTTCCTGTGCAGCCTCAAGGGTTCCTGCATCTACGACGTTGATCTGAATGTGTTCACCGTTCATATCAAAATAGGACTTGATGACGTTTTTCAGAATCTGTTTGCCCTCTTCACCCTGTACGATGTTCGGATCGAATTTGATGTTAAACAGTGCGCCGTTGTTGCAGTCGCTCTGGTCGATGGATGCGACAGATTTGATGGTTGCAGTCGGGCTGGTTACATCGCGTCCTACCATCGGGGAAGCGTTGTCGGAAACTGGTTCGCTTGCCAGTCTTCCATCTGGTGTAGCGCCGATGGTCTTACCCTGCAGCACGTTGAAAGATGTAGACAGGATGCAGTTCTCATAAGTGCCTCCACGGCTGTCACGGTATTTCACCATCTCTTCGTTATATGCGCGAATCATGCGGTTTGCATATCCGTCAACTCTTTCTCTGTCATTGCCGTATTTGTCAACCTTGTTGAGGATGATGTTGCGCAGTCTTTCGTTTCCTTCAAAGTTATTCTGCAGGACTTCGTTAAACTCGCTGGCGTTCATCATCTTTTCCTGGAACAGGACGTAGTCCAGTGCTTCCAGACAGTCAGCTCCATTTGCCATGGCGACGAGGAAGACCCCGGAGCTGTTATAAAGAGCGCCGCCCTCTTCCAGGGATTTGCCTCTTGCGATGCAATCGGTTACCAATGCAGAAGCATATCCCTTTGGTACATAGACTGCATGCATTGCGCAGACCTTTGTGTAAGCTTCGCACATGATTTTGACAAAGTGTACAATCTGCTTGTGCAAGGCTTCTTCAAAGTCTTTGATGCTGGTGAATGTATTCGGATCACCTGTCTTGAGGCCCATTTCGCATTTCGCCACCGGATCCCAGCCGTTGTTCATGACCAGCTCAATGCATTTTGCTGCATTGACATAGCCCACGTTTGGACGACCGTCAGACTTACCCATGACATAAGGCTCAACACAGCCGTGCACAGTCCAATCTCTAGAATCTTCTTCGGTCGCGCCTTTGTTCTTGAGCAGGTTTCCTACCAGGTTATCGTTATAGAATGCAGGAATTGCATAACCTTTCTGTACCATTGCCAGGGCGACGTCCATCAATTCATCCGGTGTGTTGTCGTTAACACGCAGCGCCATGGTCGGCTGTACAGTCTGCACCAGATCCCATGCTTTGAATACGGAATAAGTCAGTTCGTTGGTGGCATCTATTCCGTCTCTGGAAAGACCGCCGATTGCCATCTGCTGCCACATCGGATAAGCTGCAAATCCGAGAGAGTCAAAAGCGTCTCTCAGCTTCAGGATCTCTGTGCATTTGATGTATAATGCCGCCAGCAGTTCTTCTGCGTCTTCCGCAGGCATATCGCCGTCTATAACGGATTTCTTGTAGTATTTATATAAGTTCTGGTCAAGCCTGCCCACTGCGATGGAGTGGCCGTTGTCTTCAATCTGAATGGTCAGTTGTAAGAACCATACGAACTGCAGCGCTTCCCAGAAGTCTCTCGGTTCATTTTCAGGTACATTGGAGCACACATCTGCAATTTTCTGCAATTCTTTCTTGCGCTGTGCATCTGTCTCCGCCTCAGCCAGCTTTGCCGCATGCTCTGAGAACTTGTGGGCAAAACGGATGACTGCTTCGCAGGAGATGATATTGGCATTCCAGAAATCCACTTTTCTCATGTCCTCCGGCGTCAAAACCGGTGTCTTTTCAATCATCTCTTTTGCCTGGTTGATGACACCGCGAAGTCCCATAGGCAGGATTCTCGGATAGTCTGGGGAAATGTGTCCCATGCCTGTGGTTCTCGCCCCTACGGACAGTACCCCGCATTCCTGCGCCTTTAATACATATGGGTCGAGGACTGCCGTTGACTGCATGTCAAAGGTGTTGTCGCCCCAGCTTTCCAGAATCGGCAAAATCTCAGCTTTTGTTTCCGGCGTTACGACGATAGGGTCTGTACCGCGAGTAGGGAACATGTCGATTTCGTCGATGACCCACTTGGCGCCGAATTCAGGGAATACTGGTACACCTCTGACTCTCTTTGTCTGACTTCCGACGAGGAGTTCTCCCTCCTGCATGTTCGGCTCCATGTTGTCCAGTATGTATGCAAAAGCGTGCGCCCTGCGAAGCACCGGTGTGCAGTCAGCATAGATCTCATAGGCCTCTGTCACAAGCTTTGCTCTTTCTACATCAAGCTGTGGTTTTGAATCTTTGAGACGTTCGTTCATCATATCAATTCTATCTTTGTTCATTTTCCGCTCCTCTTTCTATCAAAAAAAGTATGATTTATATCTTACATAAATCATACTTGAAAACCAGTCATAATGGTAGCGGACAAACGTCAATATCACGTTGACAATCCGTACGAAGCCGCGCTTCGTCAGTCCTTGATGCAGCTGAGGAATCGCTTGAGCGAAGGGGAGATATCTGCTTTTGATTTGACGGCAAAACCGATCTTTCGGTTCATATCCACGTCGATGGGCCTGTATTCCACATCAAAGAGGGATACGGCGTATTTTGCAATCAGTTTCGGCATGATGGCAACAAAGCCGTTTTGCTCCACCATGCGAATGACTGTAAAATCCGAATTAGAGGTATAACCTTCATATTCTTTTACATCCACATACTTCATGATCTGAACGATATCCTGATCCAGGCCTTTGTGTGACTTGAACAGCAACACCCTTTCTTTGAACAATTCTTTGACGGGAACTACCTCGCGGCTGCACAGCGGATGGCCTGACGGGAGAAGGGCGACATATTCGTCGTCTATTTCTTTCAGCCATTCAAAGTGATGGTGAGGCTGCCGGCTGAAAATACCGATATCGATGATACCGCGATTGAGCCACTGCTCAAGCTGCTCGAGGCTGTGCTCTTCGAGAACCTCGATCTGAATGCGCGGATACTTATCATAGAACTTTCTCAGCAGGCCGGGTATCAGTACAAAGGCCGTCGTCGGAAAACAGCCGATTCGCACCGTACCCTTTTCGAGGCCGTTGATCAAAGAAATCTCCTCTTCAAGTTTCTCGTTCTCTTTTACAATGTTGCGGATAATCGGCATTAGTTTTTCGCCTTCTGGTGTGAGGGTGATGCCTTTGTTGTTTCTTTTGACGATCTGAAAGCCCAGCTCTGTTTCCATGCTGTTGAGCATTTTCGATATGCCAGAATGGGTGTAGCCCAGATCGTAGCTTACATTATTGATGTTGCCACGGTCTACTACCTTCAGCAGTACCTCGTATTTCTTTAAGTCCATCGTCGCGCACCCTCCCTAAAACTTTTCTTCTTTCACGTACTTCAGCAGTTGTCTTACAGCAGGCGAAACACGTTTGACATCTCTCACGGCAAACCCCAGCTCTCTGGATACGTTCACGTCGATTGGCCTGTAAGTCACATCAAAGAAATTAACTGCAATCTTTGCAATCAGCTCTGGAATCAGCGCCACAAATCCCAGTTGTTCCGTCAGGCGGATGACGGTAAAATCCGAATTTGACGTATACTTGGGCACCTTGTCCATCTCCACATATTCCATGACCTTCACCACGTCCTGATCAATGCCTTCGTGGGATTTAAAGAGAACCAGATCCTCTTCAAATAATTGATTTACCGGTACCTGCTCAAGTGCAGCCAGCCTATGCTCTTTATGAAATAGCGCTACATAAGGGTCTTCTCTCACGCCTACCCAGTCATAGTTGTGATAGGGCTGCTTGCTGAATACCCCGATATCGATGATTCCCTGATTCAGCCACTGTTCCAGGTTCTTGATCCCGTTTTCCTCGATCACTTCGATGGCGATGTTCGGATGGTTATCCTTAAATATGGCGATCAAAGAAGAAATCCATGCAAAGGACACCGTCGGGAAACAGCCGATTCTGATCTTACCAGTTTCAACGCCTCTGATCAGGGCGAATTCTTCTTCTATGACTTCCTTGTAGTTGATCAGCTGTCTGATCAGGGGCAACACTTTTTCTCCATCCGGGGTCAGGCTGATGCCCTTATTTGTTCTGGTAATCAGAGGAATGTCGATTTCCTCCTCCATACTTTTCATCATCTTGGAAATTCCAGAAAGGGAATATCCAAGATCCTCGCAAGCTTTGCTGTAACTGCCTCTCTCAATGATATCTAAAAATATCTCGTATTTTACCATATCCATAAGTAATCTCCTGTCTCGCATCAATATCGATTCTCTCTAAGCCAATTATATCTCCCCTTATGGTGCCCTGACAACCACAAAAACATCTCCAAAAGGAAGAGATGTTTTTGTCTCTGATCATGATTATGCAGCTTTTTTATCTTTCTTGTAGAATACACCGATGCCGAGGAACGCAAATGCGATTGCAACGACTGGTGTAATTAATCCGAGGAATGCATATGGGATATACTGTACTGTCGCAACACCTAAAGTCGTTGCCATAAAGATACCATTTGAATTCCAAGGAATGAGTGCCGCGCACATGGTTCCTGTATCCTCTAAGCTTCTCGATAAAACTTTTCTGTCGATGTTCAGGTCGTCATATGCAGGTCCGAAAAGTTTTGAAGTGATCAGCATGGAGCTTTCCAGTGATCCTGTCAGTCCGCACATTACAAAGGATGAAACCAGCGTCGAAGTGATCAATGTACTTGCTCTCTTTGTAATTGCGGCAATCTTCGACAAAACTGTTCTCAGAATGCCTGTCACGTCCAGGATATTTCCCAGGATGCAGGCCATGAAGTAAAGGGCTACCGTCCACAGCATGCTGGAGATACCGCCTCTGTTCAGCAGCGAATCGATCTGCTCAACACCTGTGTCAATGGTGAATCCGTCGTACATCAGGTTTGCAACGTCGATTGGGTTACTGCCCTGGAAGATGACAGCCATCACTGCACCCAGAAGTGCAGATACCACCAGTCCCGGAATTGCCGGCGCTTTTTTTACGATAACTACAATCAGCACAACGACTGGAATCAGGCATACCGGTGAAAGGTTGAAGTGCTGTGACAGATTGTCTATGTACAAATCAGCTGTCGTCGTGTCAACTGCACCACCGCTTGCGCTGGTAAATCCTAAAACTGTGTACAAGATCAGGGAAATGACCAGGGCCGGTGTCGTGGTCCAGAGCATGGAGCTCATATGTTCAAACAATGTCGTGCCTGCCATAGCTGATGCTAAGTTCGTCGTATCTGAGAATGGAGACTGTTTGTCGCCGAAGTATGCGCCAGATACGATAGCGCCTGCGGTCATTGCCGGATTGATTCCCAGACCCGCGCCGATACCCATAAAGGCGATACCCACTGTACCTGCAGATGACCAGGAACTTCCGCATGCCATCGACATGAATGCCGCTGCCAGGCATGCACATAGTAAAAAGAATTTCGGGGATATGAGCTTTAAGCCCAGGTAAATGATGTACGGGATGGTGCCTGACGCGATCCATGTGGCGATAACCGCGCCGATCAGCATCAATATGAATGTGGCTATGAGCATACTCATAACGCCGTCCATCATCATCTTCTGCACGTCGTCCCATTTGTAGCCTAAGAATATCGCAAAGCAGGATGCGATAATGATTGAAAATAGCAACGCGATTTGAATTGATACGTCTAATACTGTAACGCTCAGCATCAATATTGCAACTACCACCAGCAATATCACCAGCGCCTGCATAAAGGATGGAGCTTTAATTTTCTTCTTGTCCATTTTTCCTCCTAATTAATAACCGTTTTATCAAAGAGTGCTTATATAATTCCTTTGATCTGTCTGAAAAAGAAACATCGTCTGCCTAATCGGCCTGAAACAATTTTGGATACTCGCTGTGTCCAAATATTCAACATGCATGTTGTTTAACAACATGATAGCCCAAAATCTATTCTCTGACAATTCGCATTTCGTCAAGCCCTCCTTGATAAAACGTTAACAATAGGGTTGTAAGGCCTGTAAATGGCGTAATATCAGCGGAATTGCATCTCAGTCTTGGTTCTATTTTATCATCCTTTTATGGCAAAATAAGCGGTTAATCTTGGGAAACATTACATGTTGTTAGACATCTGACTAAAAGAACCTTGACGGCAAATTGGTTAGTGGATATAATAATTACGAATTGCGAACGTAATCTATGCTTGTCTGATGGGAGGTCTACATGGAAAGAACACAATTATTTGGAAAGCTTGCCTTTGAACAATTCAAAACACAATCGGATTATCTGGCTGACAGAATCAAGCAGATGATAACCAGTGAAGAATTTGAGGACGGATTTGTATTCCCTAATGAAAACGAATTCTGCAAAATTCTCAATGTCAGCAGGGGAACCCTTAGAGATGCTTATAAAAAGCTAGACACACAGGGGTTTATAGAAAGAACAAAACAGGGTACTTATGTGAAATGCAAGGAAGCCATTGCCATGCAGGGTAACTTCTCTGCCAGTCTCGAACTGGCTACAAAGCAGGAAATGGTTGAATTTATCTCCGCCTTTGAACCAGAGGCAGCATGTCTGGCAGCCCAAAAAATTGACGAAGAAGGGATTGCACAGTTAGAACATCTGATGACAGAATGTGAATATAACGCTGAGGATCCTGCGGCTCTGAACAAGGCCAATTACAATTTTCATGAATTTATCAGGATGCAAGCAAAAAATAGTCTTGTTATCAGTGCGTTAACCGCATATTATGATATTTTTAACAAGCAGATCATAGACACGATTTATTATCTTCTAAAGGAACGTGTAGGAAGCTTCAGGGATAATGCCTTAGAGCAGCACAGAGAACTTGTAGAAGCATTCCGAGCGAGAGACGGTGAAAAAGCGAGAAGAATCGCTTATGAGCACCTGCAGGCCGATTTAGAGATGTATGCAAAGTTAAAAAAATAAACCACAATCGAGGAGGAAATGAATATGTTAAAGATGAATACAGTGAATATCGGTTTTATCGGTTACGGCAATATGGCAGGGGCTACGGCTCACGGTCTCATGCTTTCAGGGGCAGTCAAGCCAGAGCAGATTTACGCCTGCGCAAACGATTATGACAAGCTCTGCAGGAAAACTGCTGCAGAAGGAACAAATGCATGTAAAGATTCTCTGGAAGTAGCCCAGACCTGCGACGTGGTCTTCATCGGCGTAAAGCCCTATATGGTCGAAAGCGTCATGTCTCCTTTGAAAGATGTGCTCGCAGGCAAGGTCGTCATCTCCCTCGCAGCAAATACCTACTGCGACACCCTTAAGGAAATCCTGCCAGCCTCCCATGTTGTAGGCACAGCACCTAATACGCCGGTTTCTGCCTGTGAAGGCATCTTCATCTGTGAGGAAGAAAACACTTTGACAGAAGAAGAGAAAGCTTTTGTTCATGAACTGTTGGAGAACCTGGGACTTGTCCTCTGGATGGATCGGGACCACATGGGAATCGGCGGCGTCATCGCAGGCTGCGCCCCTGCCTTCGTCGCCATGTTCATGGAAGCCCTGGGAGACGCCGGATGCAAGCATGGACTCACCAGACCGGTGGTCTACCAGTTGATCGCCCAGATGCTGGCTGGAACCGGAAAGATGGCCCTCAAGTCGGGAGATCATCCCGGACAGATGAAGGATGCAGTCTGCTCCCCTGCAGGAACGACAATCGTCGGGGTTTCCGCTCTGGAAAAGAACGGTTTCCGATTCGCGGTCATCGACGCCATCGACCAGATCCAGAACAAGATACATGGGAAGGCGTAGACTCCAGCAAAGGACATGCCGCTAGATCAGGTCAAAAATATAACAGCAGCCCTCTGTCGATGAGAAGAAGGTTGCTGTTTTGCTGTGAGCATTAACCCCAAATTGTACCGATCTTTTTCTCCAAAGCCCCGTCGTAAATTGATTTTGCCGCCATCAAATCCATAGCCCCTACGCCGACAGATTTGAAGATGATGATTTCGTCGTCATTTTCTCTGCCTGCCGCCGTTCCATTGATCACACGGCCGATATCACCATCCAGATCCTCCTCGGTGATGATTCCCTGTTCCAGCGGCTTAATGAAGTCTCCGGATTCACTGAGAACTGCTCCCTCGGAATCAAAGAAGATCTTCGATGTCCTGCTGAAGATTCTCGGATCTATCTCCTGCATCTCATAGCGGAAGGAGCCGATGCACAACCAGTATAATAGGGTTGTAACGAGTCCGGCGATGACTGCAATCGGCGCGCCGCTTCCCCACGAACCGAAGAACTGCAGCAATTCATTTCCTGATGCAAATCCAGATCCGATCGAAAAGGAAACGAATGCACCCGCCGTTAAAAACATCGCCTTTCAATTTATTTTTTTACTTATTTTATTGCTCCTGCGTACTACGTACTTCTTTGCCGCCAAATGTGCGGCAAAATGATTTGGGTTCCCCTTCCCCCAAGCATGATTTTCTATTTTTAACTTGAACAACTACGTCTGTACATTCGCTTTTGTTATATTTATATCATACAAGTTTTTTACAGCCCTGTAAATGACACATCTTGCTCTGAGGAACTATATACTTTGCATCCGTTGCTCATCTTGCTAATTTTTTGACAAGGGCTGCGGCTTTTTAATTTTAAAGCTTATATGTTTACAAATGCACTTTAAAATGTTATAATTTACAGTGTATTTGTAAATAAACAGAGGGGGAGTGATTATCGTGGACATATATTGGAAAAAAATAGAAGATGCTGCTCACAACGGAATCGTAACAACGATGCAAATCGAACAGGCCGGAATGAGACGCTCAATCTTAAAAAGATATGTGGATCAGGGCTTACTTACTCGCATCCGTAACGGACTGTATATATTGTCTGATACCGTGCCTGACGAATATGCCCTGATCCAGGCCAGAAGTGAGAAAGTAATTTTCTCCTACAGCACAGCGCTTAACTTATGGGGTCTCTCCGATCGGGTCCCACACATCATTGACATCACTGTACCACAGGGGACAAATATGACTCCGTTAAAAAGGGATAACCCGCATCTTACAATTCATTATGTGGATTCATCTGTTTACGAGATTGGAAAGTGTACATCCACATCTCCACAGGGTGCGATCATCCACATCTATGACCGAGAGCGCTGTATCTGCGATTTCATCCGTAATAAGGATCAGACAGACCTGCAAATCTATACGCAGGCGCTAAAAGGTTATTTTCGAGAAAATTCAAATCCTCGAAAACTTTTAAAGTACGCGAAGGTCTTTAGGATTGAAGAAGCAGTCAGAACTTATATGGAGGTACTGTTATGAAAACACCGGAACAATTAAAAGGTGCGATTCGGAACATGGCGAATAAAAAAAAGATTAGAGCGCAGGAAGTCCTGCAGATGTACTTATTTGAAAGGATGTTGGAACGTCTGGCGCAATCTCCTTATCGAAGTAATTTTATTTTGAAAGGTGGATTGCTGATTTCCGCCATGATTGGAATCGGCGAGCGTACTACGATGGATATGGATACGACAGTACGCGGAATCCCGATGGAAGAAAAAGAGATCGTCAAGATTATTCAGGAAATTCTCTCTGTTAATATTGATGACGGTATATCGTTTGACTACAAAAAAATCGAGCCTATTCACGATGATCCCGTTTACAATAACTATCGCGTGCATATCATTGCTTCTTATGGGAAAATCAATGCACCGCTAAAGATCGATATTACAACTGGCGATGAAATTACACCATCTGCTATCCAGTATAATTATCCGCTCTTATTTGAGGATAAGACCATCCCGCTCATGGCTTACACATTGGAGACAATTCTCGCAGAGAAATATGAAACAATCATACGACGTAATATTGGCACCACTAGAGCAAGGGATTTCTATGACTTGTATACCCTGTGGCGCCAACACAATGATGAAGTTCGTATAGATATCCTAAGAAAGGCTATCAAGGCTACATCTGAAAAAAGACATTCTGTAAATGAACTTGCAGAATGGAAAGAAATCATTCAGGATATCCGAGAGGAACCTTTTTTGCAGACTCTTTGGAGAAATTATGCAGCTGTTCACCCCTACGCTGCGGAAATCAGTTTTGAGGATGTCGTAAACTGCGTGGAATTGATTGCTCAAAAAGTCAATTTATAGTAAGCGATGCACCGATTGCATCAAAGACATCGAACCTTGGCAATAAGGTTACCCGTCATTTCATCAAAAAAGTTTCAATTTGACGGGTAACCCCGCCACGGTTCTGATTGTTTATCCATTTTTCCGCACGCCCAGCCCTGTCGCCGCGAAAAACAAGGTCGCCGCCGTCATGGTCAGCACCAGCATATAATATGGCACATATTCTGCGGCAGCAACGCCCAGGGTTGCGCTGAAGTAAACGCCAGCCGTGGTCCACGGCACCAGCGGCGCAAGGCCCGTCGCCCCGTCATGGACAGTTCGCGCCAGCACGCATTTGTGAATTCCGAGTTCATCAAAGCGGCGCCCCATAGCGTTTGATGTCAGTACGATGGCCATGTGACAGTCCGCAGAAAAGAATCCTAAAACTGTACTCATCACATAAGACGCCGTAATCACAGAGAAACGTTTCTGTAGAATCCCACCGATCTTTGATACCACAGAGCTCATGATCTCCGTCCGTTCCAGGCACCCTGCCAAAGCCAGCGCCAGGATGATCAGCAGGATCGTCGAAGCCATGGCCATCAGCCCGCCTCTGGTAAGCAGCGTATCCAGAAGTTCGATTCCCGTATCGGAAACATAACCCGAATACATCGACGTCAGGCTTTCCGAAAGGGAATTGCCCTGGCAGATGACAGACAAAGCCACCCCGCACAGGGAAGCGGCAATCAGCGTCGGCACAGTGGGGATCTTGAGGAAGATCAGAACCAGCAAAACGATGATGGGCAGAAGCAGAATCGGGCTCAGGTGGAAAGTCTCTGCAAGGCCATTCATGATTTTCGTCACCTGGCTGGTATCCGCTGACGCCTCTGCGTATCGAAAGCCCAGAACCGTATAGATGATTCCGCACCCGACAATAGAAGGTATCGTCACATAAACCAGGGAATGCAAAGTCTCGTACAAGTCCACTTTGGAAATCGCTGCAGTCAGATTGGTCGCTGCGCCGAGGGGAGATTGTTTGTCGCCGCACATGGCCCCCGATATAATGCATCCGGCAGTCAGCCCCACAGGAATGCCAAGGCTGATGCCGACCCCCATAAAGGCGACACCGATGGTCCCTGCCGTCGTCCAGGACGATCCGGTGACAAAAGCCATGACGAAACACAAGACCATAATGGATATCAAAAACCACTGCGGTGAGAAGAGCATCAGCCCGTAGTAGATGACTACAGGCACAGTTCCGCACATGGTCCAGGTTCCAACCACAACGCCTACCATGAGAATGGTCAGAAACACGCCCACTGCATCTGCCACCGCCTTGTGCATGCCCTCAATTAATTCCTTCCATGGAATCCTGAGAAAAACGCCAAAGCAGAACACGATACCGATGTTTATCAAAATGGGGACATGGGGCTCCAACTCCAGGAAAACCACGCCCGCGAGCAGCACAAAAATATTGACAACAAGCACACTGAGCGCCATGAAAAATGTAGTCTTTCGTTCCGTCTTCATCGCACTTCTTCAATAACCGTCTCGATTCCGTACTTCTGCTTGATCTCGCCCAGGGTTACGAGGTGCGGCAGCGAATCGTGATATTCCTGAGACGCCCTGTCCTTCCACTGCTCCACAATCAAAATCTCGTTATCCCGCGCAGCACAGAAGTAGTATTCGTACCGAATGTTGCCCTCTTCCTCGTGGGTGGCTTCGATGATTCCCGCTGCCCTGACCTCGTCATAAAACCGGTCCAGGGTTTCCTTATCCTTTGCCGTATAAAATACATGTAAGTTAAACATTTTTTACCTCCTAGTTGTATCATTTAATATTGCATATTTGCTTCCGCTTCCTCAAGGGAAGCATAGCCGTAAAGTTTTACCGTCTCTTCTAAGATTATCCGATCCATATTTTCACCTTTTGCGAGCAGCTCCTGCTGCCGTCTCAGATAGGCTCTCAATGTTTTTTCCGAGTAGGTGAGCAGTTCTCCCCGAAGATACGTAGAAATCGATGTCCCGCCAAATTGAGAAGCCGCATCGTCATCCAGGCTGCGGCCGCCAGCAGCAACATGTGGATATTGCTGGTGCAGTTGCCTGCTCCAGTCCATGGAAATAGCGTGGATCTGGTTCACCAGTTCTTCTTTTTCTGCAGTCACCAAGGGGAGCCGCGCCTCAATCTGCGCATATTCCTTTGGCACCGTGTATTTCATCATGCGGGCATATTTCTCTATGAGCAGGTTGCATCCAGCTTCCTCTGCCCGCTCCAAATCATCGAGATAGAATTCTTTCATCTCTTCATTCCAAGCCGCGAACTGACACCTGCGCATGGCATAAAAAGTTTCTTTGTCATCCTGGCAGGATGCTCTCGCACCTCCTTCATTGACCTGGTCGAACATCTCATACTCCATTTTTATGATTTTTTCAATAATATCCATATGCTTTCCTTTCTTCGTCAGCCTACAGTCAGTGGCAGACCAGCGATATACGGATCCTCGATGCGCTCCAGCAGAGCGAAACACTGATCACAGAGAAAGTCACTGGCCGTCTCTGTCAGTTTTTGCTCCATCAGTTCTTCTCTGATGGCAATGCAGATGGTTTCGATGAGCTGCACGTTCTCCTCCTGGTGCGGATCTTTACAGACCCGAGAAAGAAGCGGCGCGATTTCCGTCAATTTCGGCAGCTCCATAAGTCCCCGATACGTCCATTTGTAATAAGGCGCATATCTCCTGTTGAGGAGATACACAGCTTTCATGGCAGCCTCCGTAAATTGGCTCAAAGCCAGTGTAGCAGCAACAAAATCTTCTCGCTTTAACAGCCGCAGATAATTATATTGCCCAGCCTGCCCCATCTTATGGCAATTGCTGGACAGCTTCTTTATCCTCACGTCTTCCGGATAAAAGGCCAGCAGCTTTTCTCTGATTCTCGTGAATTCCCCCAGAGGATCGGTAAAGACCGAGCCATTTGTGGCGGTCGCCAGAAACTGCTCTGGAACCCGCATCCACTGCGCCGGCTCGATCGGTCCCTCCGCCATGCCGGTGTATTTGGCATAAAAGTCAGAAATCCTCATGACGCCGGTTCTGCCCGAAGCCATCCCCTCGTCCCGCTTTCGCTCAAAGCCCCGAAAGGTCTGCGGCAGTGCCAGGTAGGCCTCTTGCAGCGCGGGACCGATTCGCTTCATGTCCTCATCGGTGAGCCAGAGACAGAACCCCGGACCAAAATCATGATCCTGCGACCACTCGTCGTCAAAGCCGAAGGCATCGGAGCCTTCCCCGGCAAAGCCGCAGGCAATTCTCGATACGTATTCTGGGAATTTCTCCCTCAGCATCGGCGCGCCGTATTCCAGATAGTATCCTTTTGCCAATTCCATTCCTTTTCCCATGAATCCCTCCTTACTCTTCGCAAAGTCTTTCCAGAATCTTCAGCGTGGTTTCATAATCCCTGTTCTTTCCAAAAACCGTTTCAATCTCCGCTAACACCTGTTGAAGACAGTCTATCGCTTCTCTCACATTGCCCGCGCGCGCGAGTAGCTGCCCATACAGCATTTTGGCAGAAATCATGTGCGGATTTTGATAAGAAAGGGCAGAAAACATCCGAATCGATTTCATCAGCAAATCCATCGCCGTCTGATCCTCGTCTTCACCCGCATAATAATAGGCCTGATTCAAAAGTCCCGTGGCCACATCTTCTTCATCTCTCCCATCTGCCTGTAGGTGCCCGCCAGATTGTTCATGCTCACCGCATATTCGAAAGAGACCTCCCCAAAAGCCGGGCGCAGAGCCTCCAAAACTTCTTCGTAATACCTGACAGAGTTCTGGTAATCACTGACGCTGCGGCAAAATGCTGCCAGCTCACTGGTACAGGCGATATGTACTTCTCCGCTGTCCTGGCTTTGTTCGTACACGTCTTCCAGCCACTTCAAAATTTCTTCCGGACGCTGCCGCGCGTCAAACTTGCTGTCAAGCGATTCATAAAATTGTTCCTTTGTCATGGTTCCCTCCTATTTACCCAAAGAATGCCACCGCTAACCAGGAGCAGCGCCGCCAGGTTGTTCCACGTCAAAATGTTTTCTTGGAGCAGCAGTCCCGACAAAGCAGTTCCGAATACCGGAATGGTAAAACCAAAGGGCGCCACCTTGCCAACTGGGTTGTGCTTCAGCAGAATCGCCCAGATGGTAAAAGAAATCGTGGACAGAAACGCCAGATAGAAAAACAAGCATGCCGACTTGGGCGTAAACTCGCCCATGGTCCCTCCCGCCAGATAGCCCATGAGAATCAGAATCGCACCGCCCATCATCAGCTGGTATGCAGTTATGGTCTCCGGTTTTTCCCTTTTTGAGATCAGCTTTGTCGTCACCGTGCTTGCAACGCTCCTCTTTCATCAGAAAATGGGCGATGATGATGGCAAAAAACGCGTTGGATGCGGTGATGATCGATCCCTTGGCTCCTGTCGTATTGGCAAGACCCAGATAAAAGAAAAAGTATTGTATCGTCGTCTGCAGGACGCCCTGCCCAAAGATAAAAGGGATGGACGATTTCTTCATCCGCAGAGGTTTTCCCTCCTTAAAGCTGAACAAGAAAAAGGTCATTGCACCCGCGCAGAAAAATCTCCATCCGGCAAAGAGCATCTGACTGCCAGCGCCTTCTATGGCAAACCATTCATAGCCGATTTTGAAACAGGGAAAGGCACTTCCCCACAGGAGGCAGCAAAACAAGGCAAGGGCGGCGACAACTGGTGTTTTCTGTATTGTCATAATAAGACTCCTGTTAAGAAAAAATCCGGCGCACTGGTGTTTACAACAACATATTTGCGCCGGATCTCATTATCATTTACTAAATTGCATTCGCTTTCTTTACCGCTTTATCGACAGAAGTCATGACAGCAGAAGCAAACCCTTCGTCTACGAGGGATTTGTAGCCTTCGATGGTTACGCCGCCCGGAGAGCACATCTCGCTGACTCTCGACTTCGGCTCGTCGCCGCTTTCATCGAGAATCATGGCGACACCCAGCATGTTTTTAATGACCATCTTTCTGGCGTCGCTGCGGCTGAAGCCTGCATAAACGCCTGCATCGATGAGAACGTCCGCCATCTGATAGAGCCACATCGGACCGGAACAGCTATATGCCGTAAACTCGCCAAACATGTTCTCCGGCAGGAGGATGGTCTGACCCAGTGCTTCCAGAACCTGCAGGGCAAAAGCCTTTTCTTCCTCGTTCACATTGCTATTGAGGCAGACGGCGCTGTGTCCGTTGCCTGACTGCCCCAGTGTGTTGGGCATGACGCGCACAATCTTCCTGTCAGCGCCCAGCATCTCTTCCATAGATGCGATGGTCACGCCTGCTGCAATAGACAGGACGACCGTTTCCGCCTTTGCCGCTTCCTTAATTGTCCTTGCCACCACCGGTACGATTTTCGGAAGCACGGCGATGATGATCATGTCCGCCTCTTCCATGGCTTCACCTGCGTCCACCATGGCATGAACGCCATATGTTTCTTTGAGATACTGGCAGCGGGCCGGGTTTAGTTCGCTGACAGAAATATCGTCACTCTTTACTACTTCTCTCTGGATCAGGCTTCTCATGACGCCTTCCGCCATGTTTCCGCCGCCGCAGAATACGATTTTCTTTCCCATGCTATTCACCTCTATTTCAATTCCAGTGTATTTTTAACAAAGGCTTCGTCTGTCTTTGTCTCTGCTGCAAGATATGCGATATCCTCCGCTGTCAGATTCTCCGGCGCCACGCCTGCTTCTTTGCACGCTCTTCTGATCATGGATTGTCTGAAACGGTTGAGATCTGCCACCTGGTGTTTGATCATGGCAGGACTTGCCGGGAAGATGATGTTCTCGCCTGGATGATCCTCTTCCTGTGGATTCCCAAATCTGAGATCGATGCCGTTATCTCTTGCGAAAGACAACTGTGGCTGGATGTGCTTTCCTGCACCTGTATACTCTGTTTCACTGATGACTACGATGGCATCCTCTGGCAGCTCCTGAGCAAGAGAGAAGGCAGCCGCCAGTGCGGTATTGCCTGCTGGTCCTCTTTCAATTCCTTCCAGGTTTGCAAGGGCTTCTGTCATATACATGACTTCGCCCTGCTTGACTGTCACGTATTTATCTGCATATCTCAAGATTCTTGCGGCAGAACGCGGTGTATCAGAATGATCCGGACCCGTTGCGTGTGGCACGCCGAAGCCCGTATGTCCAGTGGTGCATGATTTCTTGTTGAACTGTGTATCGGAAGCCATATGAAGCCCCGTCAGGTCGATGGATGCAGCGACTACTTCTGTATCCGTGGCGCCAGCTTTGATCAGACCCCTTGCGGTTCCTGTAATCATGCCGCCGCCTGCTGTGGTGCATACCACCATGTCCGGATTCTTTCCTGTCATTGCCCTGCACTGTTCAGCAATCTCATAGCCGAGAGTTTCCACGCCGGCAATGCCAAATGGAGAATAGAGGGATGCGTTGAAGAAACCGGTATCCTCCATGATGGAGAGGAAGGAGTAAAACAATTCTGGTCCCACAGTCAGCTGCACGACCTCTGCGCCATATGCTTCACACTTTCTGGCCTTTTCGATGATTTCCGGCTGACCGACTCCATGAGAGTCATAGCATTCCTGCACGACGATGCATTTGAGTCCCTGCATTGCCGCCTGGGATGCTACAGCAGCGCCGTAGTTGCCGGAAGTTGCCGCCATAACGCCCTTGTATCCCAGTTTCTTGGCATGGGCGACCGCACAGGCCGCTCTTCTCGCTTTGAAAGAACCGGAAGCGTTTGCCGCTTCATCCTTTGCAAAGATTCTCGCGCCCTTTCCTGGCTCTGCACACTTCCTCGCCAGTTCCGTCAAGTTACGAAGCTCGATCAGCGGGGTGTTTCCGACCGCTGTTCTTGACTGAATCTTTGCCACTTCCTCCAGAGTATATCCTGTCGAGGACATCAGGGCTTCATAGTCGAAGGCTACTGATCCTGATTCAAATTCGCTGTAGTCGATTCCCAGTGCTTTCAAATTGATTTCGTTGGATCTTGCCATTACGGAATCGTAGTCTTTTGCCAGTGTCATTATCTGTCACCTCCGTCCATTGTACCACTCATTGTTTCTCTGAGCTGCTTGTCAATTTCTATAATTTCCGGTACAAATTTTCCGTAGCTGTGGGTGTAATAAGGTCCCACTTCCAGCAAGGTACCCTTTACAATTCTGCCCACTGCTGTTTCTACAGATACTTCGTCACCGATTTCTGCCGATTCCTCCTGCAGATAACCCTTTGTCCACTGCTGAAGATCGCACTTCTGTGTATCCTCGGGCAGCTTTGCTGTTCTTTCGTCCGCTTTCAATACGATTGAATGAATTCTCACCCAGTCACCTTTCTTTGCCATTCTCATGTCTCCTTTGCAAATATATTATGATATGTTGATTCCTGCATAGGAACCGACTGTGCCAACAATAGTATCGATGTCGTTATCCGCATTGACCCCCATTTTGATCAGTTTATCCGTTACATCAATTGGAACATCGCTGCCGTCCATAGCTTCGTTGAGTCTGCCGCCCATCAGTACGTGGGTATCCGCAAGGCCCGCATCTTTCAGTGCGGCTGTCAGATCTCTTGCAAAACTATAGGCCATGCCGTTGTAGGTACTCATGCAGACGATGCTGCTGCCTGTCTCTATCAAAGTATCGGCGATTTCAGAAATAGATACGGAGGTGCCTAAGTCAAACACCGCAGCTCCAGCTTTGCGGAGCACATTTCTGATGACCTCTTTGCCGAACTCGTGAACGTCGGTAGAGCCGACAACAACGTTGACGCCCTGCAGCGGTCCCTCATTTTCAAATTTCTGTTTTGCCAAAGCATCGTTCTCGATTTTTTTGATCGTCTGAACGATACTGGTCGGTCTGATCGGCACTCTGCCTCTCATGGCCTCTTTTTCCCTGCCGCCTGCACCAAAAGCAACCTCCAGCTGCTCCGGACCGATGGCTTTGAGCACCGCCGCGATCTCGCCGGCATGGCATGTGTCCACGCCCAGATCGTCCAGGGCATTCATGACTCTCTCAAAGAAGACGTTAGCTCCTGTCGCTAAAAGCTCTGCGTCTGCATTGATCTTGTCTCAGTCTATATATCTGGCATAATACGGCGCTTTCTCAATGACCATATCCATAGAAAGATGTGCCTCTACGATTTCTTCCGGAGCCGGAATCCTGATCGCCTCGGTATACGGAACTGGTGCCACCGCGTAACCGCTAGGGTAAGTCAGCTGGCAAGCCACGTCGGCGATGGCATAGGAAGTCAGCGCCGCGTAGTTTCTCGGCAGGCTGGCGCCGTAGTCGATGGTGTTGCCGTTGACAAAGGTCCCTGGCGTGTGATACTTGTCAATCATGGTGATCGCTCTGTTGAATACTACCCGGAGCATGGAATCGCTGAACAGATTTCCGTAGCAGTGAGCAACTCTGCCGCCCATCAGGTCTTCCGCGATATATCGTTCCAGTTTTGCCCATCCCAAGAGATTAGCGACATCGTGGAACTGGGCGCCGTACCCGTCATCCAGATTGCAGTGCATGCATACGCCTCTCTCTTTGAATTCTCCCATAATTGCCATTGCTTTCACGTAATCTTCTGTCCGATAGGCTTCCATATCAAGACCGGGATATTCGTAGGTAAAATACTGTGCCAGGTTTCCGATGGTCGTCACCCCCGCGGTCAGACCGTAGGTGACGTTTTCCACGCTGTTCAGGGAGCCGATCATGTGGTCTCCCAGATGCGGGTTCACCGGAACCACCTGTCCGATGGCGTTCCATTCCTCCTGGGAGTGAAAGATCAAGCTGCCGCTGGCCTGAAACCGATCTCTGTATTTTTCCGGTACACCCATAATCCAGTCGCAGCAGATGCCAAGACGGTCGATGGAAGAACCGGCTTCGACCAACGAATCATATACCTTCCGAATGCCTTCTTCCGTCACGCTCCACGAATTCCAGCCGATGACGCTGTGTTTCATGATCTTCCCGGCTTCCATCATCCTGCGCTTATATTCCGCCTCTGATCTGACGCCGTATTTTTTCATGAAAAGGGTTTCGCCGATCGTGATATTCGAGGCAATTTTCTTTGCATCCGCCTTGATGGTTTTCATATCAGGCAATTCTTTTTCGTTAAATCGTCTGTTGATTTTGATGTCCATTCTTTTCTCCTGTTCCGATACTATTTTTCATGATTGCAAGGGCCGCTTCCCGGTCATAATCTGAAAGCAGTCCCGCAGCAAAGAAGACGTAGTCCTTGTCTACATGAATCTTCACCTCAGATGGCAGTAACGGGGTTTCCCCTTTTGACGGCCTCGCCGCGACATTCTGCAAAATTCGCGGCACCTCCTGTAAGTTGTTTACCAAAATACCGCCGGTTCCGATGACGGTTTTGATCTCTGTCAGATTCTTGCCCCGCTGTACCAGGCGGCAGCCGTCGTGAAACTCCCTGACGACATAACCTGCATGACGTCTTGCAGAAATCTTCACCGCGCTGCAGGCAATCTGCAGGTCAATGTATCTCTCGTCCTCTGTCCCCGCAATATATTTACGATCAGTGATGCGTTTCTCTATGGCATCGCGCAAGTGTTCTTTCGTGATGCAGCATTTTCTGGCAAAGTCCTTTTCGCCCACTTCTTTTACGAGGCAGACGGAGGACTCCCGCATTCCCATATCACCCTCTACCGTCCTCTTGACAAAAGGCTCAGGCGAGCCGACCTGCTTTGCGCCCTCATAGCTTGTGTTCTCAATAAAGGAGTAGATGTCTGTGGTCGCTCCTCCGATATCAACCACCATGTAGGGTCCGATGCCAGGTTCCGTTTCTGTTCCCAGGCAGAGCAGCTGCCCCGCGGCAAGGACTGCGGCAGGCGTCGGTATGATCGGCCCATCAAGCAGCGCCTTGACCTTTCCTACACCCTTCATGTTGGTGATCCTATTCATAAATAGATCTCTCATAATGGCTACAGTAGGCTCAATGTTCAAAACACCCACGTCCGGGATGATATTCTCTGCCATAAAGCATTCTTTTCCTCTGCCAGCAAAGAGCATCCGCACATCCTTCGCGACATGGGAATTCCCGGCGTAGATGATTGGAATATGCAAACTGCTCTCAGCCAGGACCTCTGCATTGTGAAGAACGGCTTTGCTGTTTCCGCCTTCATAGCCGCCGCATAAGAGCAAAATTTCCGCTTGAGATCCTTCTATCCCTTGCAGATCCTTCTCTGCGATTAGTCCTGAAGCGGTGTATACGATCTTGCCGCCTGCACCAAAGCTGGCGTTTCTCCCCGCCTCGATGCTGAGAGACTTTGTCAGACCCGATACGGCGATCCTGAGACCTCCGGCAGCGCTGCTGGCAGACAGCTTCAGCGCAGATTGGAAATCATCGTCCCCGATAACTCTCTTTGCCGCTTCAAAACACTGCTGCAGGCTGATTCCGGCGTCCGTATGTACTGTAGACGGGAATTTGTCCGTCAAAACGACTCGCTTTTCCGCCAAATCCACACACACAATCTTCGTATATGTACTTCCAAAATCTAATAAAATCGCATACCTCAAGGTCTGTTTCCTCCGATATCTGGTTTTCTTATATTTTATAGTAATACCAGATATCTTGGTAGCGAAATTAAATCAACGTCATATGTACAATATTGCACATTGATTTTACCCGTCATTTTGTTAAAAAAAGGATAACGAGGCTGGCAAAGACTTCTGCCAGCCTCTTGACAGCTGTCTTACAGCGACTGCTGCAGCGTTCTTGCGATGATATTATCCTGAATATCCTTCTCCAGATCGACGAAGTATGCGGAATAACCTGCCACTCTGACCAAAATGTTGCGATATTTCTGTGGTTCCTTCTGCGCGGCACAGAGTGTCTCATTATCCACCACGTTGAGCTGAATGTGCTGCCCGTGCTGCGTATCAAAGTAAGTACGAATGACTGTTTCGATGATGTTCAGTCCTTTTTCGCCTTTTACGATGGTCGGGTCAAATCTCTGGTTGACCAAAACGCCGCTCTGTGCGATCAATGGGTCAATTCTGCCCAGGGATTTCACCACAGCTGTCGGTCCATTGGTATCCATGCCAATCATCGGCGACGCGTTATCCGCAAGAGCCGTATAAGCTTTTCTGCCGTCAGGCAGTGCGCCGATCAGCTGCCCCAGTACCACGTTATAGGACTGGGTGGAGATGACCATGGTATATTTTGCATCGCGGCCGTCTGTATGCTTGCAGACCTGGTCGTTGCAAAGCTTTGTCAGCCAGTGGGCATATCTGTCTACGCTTTCGATGTCGTTGCCGTACTTCGGCGCTTTGTTGATCAAAAGCTGACGCATATTTTCTTTTCCTTCAAAGTCTGTGGCAAGAAGATCCATCAGTTCATCCATGGACAGATACTTTTTATTGAATACGCACTCTTCGATTGCGGCTAAAGAGTCCGCAATATTTGCAATGCCGGTGATGGCCACAGCGGAATAGCGGTGGTCTGCACCCTTTCGCTGAAGAACCTGGCCTTTTTCCATACATCCGTGGGTGAAGCAGGAGCCGGTAATGGTCGGTGCCGCCCACGCATGACAGGATACGATTCTGTCAAAGAGTTCGCAGAACTTATTCATAAAATAATCCTGCTGAACCGCATAAGCGTCCATGATCTGCTGCACAGATGTAAAGCTTCTCACATCGCCCGTTTCCGGGCCGATCTGCTTTCCAGTCAGCGGATCTTTTCCGTTGTTCAGCGTGATTTCGAGCACCTTGCTCGGATTGAAATATCCGGCGTTGGACTGGAAGTCGGTCATGCCCGGGACACTCGGTTCGATGCATCCGCAGATACCCCAGTTCCTGGCTTCTTCCAAGGTGTGTCCCAAAGAGAGCAGGTGAGAAATATTGGTGCTGTCGTTGAAGAAGGCCGGATGGCTTCCTCCTTTTCTGGCGACAGAAAGTGCCAGTCTGAAGGTCTCTTCGTCCACACCGTCATGATAGCGGAAGGACACACAAGGTTCTTTTGTCTGCAGATCCTCCATGCAGTGGAGAATTAGTCTGGTCAGTTCATTGCAGCCGTCAGTGCCGTCAGGCAGAACGCCGCCGATCATCATATGAATCCACAGCGGGCATCCCGGATAGGCGATGGACTCTCTCGTCGTACGCACTTCCCAGAGTTCAGCAATTTTCAGCTTAAACTCGTGAATGACATCTGCGATAAAGGCTTCACTGATTCCGTTTTCCATATCCTGCTTGTAGAAAGGATACATATATTGGTCAAAACGGCCCAGGCAGTTATCGTTGCTGTTGTATTCCATCTGCAGCGCCAGGTGGGTAAACCATACGAACTGTGCTGCCTGATAGAAGTTCTGCGGCGCATGTTCAGGCACAACTCTGCAGTTAGCCGCCATAGTGAGAAGCTGCATCTTGCGTTCGTTGTCCTTGCAGCCTTCTGCCATCTCTTCAGCAAGATCTGCATATCTGTGGGCAAATCTGATGATGGCTTCCATGACGATGATCATCGCCTGCCAGGTCTGCTGTTTCTCCATGTTCTCGATGTTCATTCTGTCGAGAGATGCGATGTTTGCTTTACACTGATCGATATAGTAGCGATAGCCCTTTGTCACCATCTCGTCATAGAATGGCGCATGGTTCATAGTGGATTTGTTGGATACGCCTTTGGTGAAGATTCCGATGTCCACCATGATGTCCTCGTCCGCCAGTGCAGCCGTCATATCGCCAAAGGTTCTGCCTTCCCATTTTTTGACGATTTCTCTCAGTTCGTCTTTTTCTCCCGGCATGAACTGCAGGTTGTCTGATTCTCTAGTATCCAGCTCTTCCAGATCGTCGCGCAGCCATGCTGTCATTTCCGGATACAGCGGTGCCGCGTGAAGTCTGGACGCCAGGTGCCCTGCGATGATGGAATCGTCGTCGATAAAGATCTTCTTGTTGTCTAAGACGTGTGCAAAGACCTTTGCTCTTCTCAAGATGAACGGTTCCATTGACGGCTCGCTGTAAAAATCCGTGACCAGCTTGGCGCGGTCCAAACAGATTGTAACCGGCGTATCGCGCACCTTTTCGCTTAATCTAATTATTCTTTCTGAAATCATTTCACTACCTCCTTATTGTTGTTCTTCGTCCAGCAGCACTGCTTCCCATATTCGGAAAGGATGCCATTGCCAGCCTTTACAAGTTCTCTCATTTTTTCGTCGCTGGGGGTTTCTGTACCCTCTAGCGAGTATTTTCTGCCCAGCGCCTTGTACTTCGATTCACCAAAGCTATGGTAAGCTAAGAGTTCATATTCTTTTGCGGTAGGAAGTTCTGCCACAAACTTTGCAATTCCCGCGATGTTTTCCTCTCTATCCGTCAGCCCAGGCACAATGGGCGTCCTGATGGTAAGCGGAATTCCGTATTCCGAGATTTTTCTAATATTGTTCAGTATCAGCTCATTACCAGCGCCTGTCAGCTCCTTGTGAACAGCCGAGTCGATGTGCTTGATATCCATGAACATGGCATCTATGTAAGGAAGTGCCATCTTAAACTTTTCAAAGTCTCCATAACCACAGCTCTCTACGACAACGTGAATCCCTTTTTCATGACACATCTCGGCAATGTCTCGGAGCTGCTGCCCATGGGTCAGAGGTTCTCCGCCGGAAAAAGTCACACCGCCTCCAAATCTGGAGTAAAAAGGCCGATCCTTTTCTATTTCCTTATATAATTCCTCTGTCGTATACGATCTGCCTGTTATCTTCTTCGCTTCTGCATAGCATACGTCTATACATTTCATACAGTTATCACAGAGGGTTCTGTCGATGGATCCATCCTCCAAAATTGCTCCCTTTGGACAGGCATCTCTGCAAGCGCCGCAACTGACGCATCTGACAGGAGATTCCATGATTTCCTCATCATAATTCTGTGATTCCGGGTTTGCGCACCATTTACATTTCAAAGGGCATCCCTTAAAAAATACCAGGGTGCGGAGTCCCTCCCCATCATGTATGGAACATTTCTGTATATTGAATATCACCTTGACACCTCCCTTCTTTTTTCTTTCGATGCTATATGTAAAAGCAAAACCCGTGCCAAGTGTTTACCATTGCCTGCATCGTGGCTTTGTGCTAAAATTGGGGGAAACAGGGGCTTTTCCTCAGGGTTCAGCAGAGATCCTTCCTTGACGCTGCCCGGTCGTGTTGCTTTTTTGGCACACGTTGGCACTGCACCGAAAAGAAAAACTGTACAGACCGTGTGCAGGTTCCTATGATGCTCCAAATCTGAAACACTTTTTTCACCGTGATGTTTCAAATTTATGACACTTTTCATTTTTATAGCTAAAAAGGAAAGGTTACCCGCGCGCCCACACACGGCTTACGGACGAAAGCTGATTAAATCAGTAATGCGGATGCAATTTTTACTATATGGCGTTATTTTTTTAAATTGAGTATAATTTTTTGGAAGCAAATGTGAATACAGCCGGGTTTGGAGCAATTTTTTGCTGTTTTTAACCCATTTTGGCGATAATGAATGGAATTTACTAGAATTTTTTATACTCATTTTCTCAAAAAGGATCCCATATAGTAAAACTGCTGCTGTAGCAGAACCGACTTTGTTTGCAATCTGATTTTCATGTGCTTGCCGTGGTCCTTCTGTCTCCCATTGGCATATTTTTTGCTTAATATTATTGATAAAGAAATCGTTTAATAGAAAGGATGTGTGAACTTGAAAGCCAGAAAACTTTTTAGAACCATCGAGACACATACACTGGGACAGCCTACACGTAACGTCGTGAGCGGATTCCGCCATGTCCCGGGAAAAACCATGCAGGAAAAATTTGAATATATGAGGGAAAATGAAGACTGGTTCCGTAAGGTTTTGATGTTCGAGCCCAGGGGCAGCGAAATCATGTCGGGCACTCTGATTACGGAGCCCTGTACGCCTGGTACCGATGTGGGCGTATTGTATTTTGAAGCCAGCTGCTGGATGCCGATGTGCGGGCACGACACTATGGGTGTATCCGTGGCCCTCATCGAAGCCGGACTCGTCGACGTGACCGAGCCAATTACAGAGATCAAACTGGACACCCCCGCCGGTGTCGTTACAGTAGAAGCCAAAGTCATAGACGGCGTGGTAGAAGAAGTTTCCTTTGTCAACGCGCCAGCCCTGGTTCTCAATAGAAACGTAGAGGTAGATACTGCTGAATTCGGGAAGCTGAATATGGACATCTCGTGGGGAGGCAATGTTTACGCCATTCTGCCTGCGGAAAAAGTCGGACTTGCAATTACGCCGGAAAACTGCGGCAGGTTTACGGAAATCGCTCGTTCCATCGCCAAAGACATCAACGAACAGGTCATCGTCCGCCATCCGGAACTGCCATTTGTAGACCAGGTCACTCATGTCGAGTTTGCAGGTCCTGCCAAGAGTGCGGATGCTGATATCCAAAATGTGGTCGTCGCACTGCCGAAAGTCATCGACCGTTCCCCTTGCGGTACGGGAACCTCAGCCAAAGCCGCGCTCTTATATGCAGAAGGAAAGCTGGCAGTCGGGGAGTCTTTTGTTCATGAGAGTGTCATCGGATCAAAATTCAAATGTGAGATCGTAGAAGAGACAGAAGTGGGCGGCATCAAGGCCATCGTACCGAAGATCACCGGAAACGCCTGTGTCATCGGATTCGCCACCTGGGTTCTCGACCCGAAAGATCCGTTCCCCGAAGGATTTTTACTGGACGTGTAGAGACCCACATAAGACAAAGAAGACCCTGCAAGAGTAGAAATTCTCACAGGGTCTTTTTAAGTATATCACTTTTTCATAAGTATATCTTTTGCATGTTTTTCTTTGGATCTCACTTTAGCATATGCCTTTGCAAAATCATCAATTAGCATTGTATCACCAATAAAGGAAATCGACACAGGCGGAATTTTGTTCCAATCTCCATAAAGGTTTCTCCTGCCGGCATTGCTTTTCCGCCCATCCTGCGGTATTCTTTTGCCAACTCTCTTAGGTATACATCAAGTTTTTCCTTATTGATGGTATTTGTATCTTCAGACGACATTACGCACCTCATTTTCAACAATATTGAATCGCATAAACTCAGGTATGGACTCTTTTTTTGCAAGTTCCTTTACGCTCTCATCTTTTGATACTGCTGACAATGCAAGAATACTTTTGGGGTAAATGATTGACTGTAGTTTTTAGCAGCGAATATCCTCATATTCTTCACAGGTTGGAACATTATTAATTCGACTAATATAATCGAGCATTGCAAGAAGGTAAAAGGATTCACGATACCACTGTCTGTTGTAATACTCCCTAATTTTGTCTTTCTCCAAGGTTTCTACAATAAAATCTATGTCGCCAAGGTCTTTTACACAATGGCAGGCATTGCTTTTGAATAGGTCAAAGTCACATCGCTTTGAAATATATGGTGCAAGTAAGTCCTCCATTGAAATATCTAGTTCTTTTGCCAATCGATAAACAGTTTCCGCCTTGCATTTTTCTAGGCGGGCTTTGTCATTTACAATATCATTTAGTGTCGCATAAGGGATTCCACTGTTCTTCGACAATCGATATATTGAAAGATTCTTTTGTTGTATTAAATCGCATAATTTCATCATTATCACCTCTTTATTATTATAACGGTTATCCGTTATAATATCAGTATTTTTACTAATCTCTGTTCTTGTTTTTTTTCTATACCCGTGGTATCCTTTGTGTAGAAACGACGCGCTTTGCACAGGGTAGAAGGAGAAGGATTTTTATGGAAACGATAAATACATTGATCACACAGATAAAGAAAATGGTACTGCCCGGTGAGGTCCAGCAAATTACCGGTACATCTCTCCTTGCAAAAAACTTTTTTTTGTTCTTGTGCAATCAGAGCGCCTGCCCAATCGATCTGATCCTCCTGTTCAGAAAAGACGGCATGATCCTTAGCTGTAAAGCTGCAACATCTGACGATGATTTCTCCGGCCATACCCTTGATCTGGACAGGTTGAAAGACGCGGAAGATCTGCAGCTCTTCAAAGTGTCGGATGATTACATCATTGCCGCAGTGTGCGACAATGAAAAATCTGCCGAACTATCGCATATCCAAAAGGATTTCCAGACCCTGCTCGCCATCTTTGACGAAAATGAAGATAGCAGCCGTCATCTCCTTCACTGCCTGAACTCTGTCAAAAATGCCATTTCCATCTATGACGAAAATGCGACCCTGCTATATGCAAATACAAGTTTTTGTAAAGATCTATCAATCCCAAATTTAGAAGACGCTCTGGGGCGCAACATCAATGATGTGATCAGAGACATCGGTGCAAAGATTCATTCTATGGAAGACAACAGCAGCAGCCTGAAAATGATGGATGTGCTCAAAAATGGAGAAGAGGTGATTGACTGGGAGGTTCGCATCGAGTCCACGGATGGACAAAAAGAATCCAAACTGGTCTCCAACGACATGTATCCCGTGGTTGATGAAACTGGCAAAGTGAAGGGGATGGTGGAGCTTACCCACTCCCGCCAGCAGGATATCAAGCGCACCAGGAAAATCATGGGGTTTGCTGCAGAATATACCTTCGATGATATCGTAGGAACAAGCAAAGCGATCAAAGAGAAAATCCGCACTGCCAAGGAATACGCGAATAGTCCCTTTAACTTTTTGATCACTGGCGAAAGCGGTGTCGGCAAAGAATTATTTGCCCAGTCCATTCACAATTACAGCCCTAGGCACAAGGGTCCCTTTGTCGCTTTGAACTGCGCCAACTTCTCAGACGGTCTCATCGAAAGCGAGCTCTTCGGCTATGTTGGCGGCGCCTTCACCGGCGCGTCCAAAAACGGGCAAATCGGTAAGTTTGAACTGGCTGACGGCGGCACGCTGTTCCTTGACGAAGTAGGGGAGCTGCCTCTTCATTTTCAGTCAAAGCTGCTGCGGGTTCTGGAAACCTGGATGGTCACGAGAATCGGAAGTTCCAAGCAGATTCCGGTAAACGTTCGGCTCATCACCGCGACAAACAGGAATCTGGCGGAAATGGTAGAAGAAGGCCTGTTCCGCCAGGATCTCTACTATCGTTTGCAGGTGCTGACCTTAGAAATCCCGCCTCTTCGAGAGAGAAAAGACGACTTGGCTTTGCTCTCTGACAGCTTTCTCAATCAGGCAGCAGCACCTTATCTCGACACGCCGAAGATTCTGAGCAGTCAGGCAAAGAAAGTCCTCATGTCCTACGATTGGCCGGGAAACGTCCGGGAACTGCGCAATGTGATTACCAGAGCCACTGTTCTTTCGAAATCAAAAATTATCAGCAAAGAGACGCTGGAAGAGTCCATCGCATCAAAGGGCTACATGCTCAAGGCGATCTCCACAGACAGCCCAGAGACCCGCGTGAAACAAAAACTGAAAGAGATTGATCTGGCTTACGCCAGCCTGTTAAAGGAAGCTTTGGAACTCACTGCCGGGAACAAAAAAGAGGCTGCGGCTCTGATCGGTGTATCCAGGAATACGTTCTATCGGATGTTGGAAAAATACGGTGAATAGAAATAATCAGGAGGCAGTCATGTTAGAAGTAGAAATCAAAGCATCATTAGGTGCATTAAAGAAAGAACAACTGCAGGAGGCAGCCATAGGGATGGGATTTGTCCAGGCAGGCACTTTGCAAGAAATCGACGTATATTTTAACGGCAACGACCGCAACTTTATGAAAACTGACGAGGCGCTGCGCCTTCGCAGCGTGCGCGACCTCGATGCGGGAACCTGCGAAACCTTCATCACCTACAAAGGCCCCAAGCTGGATCAGGCGTCCAGCACAAGGATGGAGTTCGAAACCGCTGTAGGAGATCTTTCCGTCATGAAAAACCTGCTCGCCGCCCTGGGCTACAAAGAAGTATTTACTGTCGATAAGACTCGCCAGGAGTGGAAGCATACACCTGCCAACGTCACGCTCTGTCTCGACAGCGTGGCAGGTCTCGGAGACTATCTGGAGCTGGAGACTTTGACAGAATCAGAGGACCAGCGGGAAGCAGCCGTGGAAACTCTGCTGCAGTTCTTGAGCGACCTGGGCGTCCCGAAAGAAAACCTGACCAGGAAGTCCTATCTGGAACTTCTGATCAGGCCATAGCAGTCTCGCATTTTATAATATCTCTTCAATACCTTTCAGCACATCGTAAAAGTCCTCGTAAGGGCGATAAGGTATACCGATCTGGTCCAGGTACTTTGCCAGCACGTCGCGGGCAAAGCAGGTATCCACTGCCTGGGCCATATTTTTGTCCGTATAGCTGTCGCCGATGCCAATAGCATGCTCATACTCGTATTTTTTCATAACGTCGGTCTTCTTGAGCAGCTCGTTACCGTCGTCGTGCTGGGACACCAATTTGATCTTATCCCCCTCCACGGTCATCTCCACGGTATGGAGAGCTGCGATTTTATCCATATACGGTGCCAGTTTCCGCGATGAGAACTGCCGGAAACCGCCGGAAATGACTACGACAGGGATTTCTTTCTCCGCCATCTTGTCGAGAAATTCTTCAAAGCCGGGACGGATTTTGACCGTATCAATATATTCTAACATCTTCGGTATCCACTCCGCCGGCCTGTCGTCGTAGGCATAGCGGACAACCTCACTCAGGGTCATCTCCCCCTTTTCCAGCTTGCCGTTATATTCCAAGAACTCCGCCCGATCTACAAAGGGGAAAATCGCCCCCGTCAAAGTATCTTCCGTCGTGATAGTTCCGTCAAAATCGACGAATACGATATTTTTGTACAATGCTTTCACCTCTTTTTTCGTCTTATTCTTACCAAAATGGGGCTGCATTAACAGCCCCATTTTTTTATACATTGAAATTACTGCATTAAGTCGAAGTTCTTCATAAGGTCAGGATTGAGGAATGCCAGCATTCTTGCCAGTTCTCCGTGATCCTTTGCATATTCCAGAACAGGAATTCCCTTCATTGCGGCATCGATTGCCTGACGCATGGATTTTGCGCCTTCTTCACTGCCATTTGGATGACCGTGTACACCGCCGCCTGCAGCGAGCATGATATCCGTACCGATTTCCTTGATGATCTTCTCTACAGCCAGCTGTGTGGTTCCACCGGAGCATGCGTACATCATCGGCTTGATGTTCCACCATGGCTGTGTAAAGAACTTGAAGCAGCGGTAGAATACCTTGTGGGATACAGGGAACTTGCCGAACGGATGACCGTTGATCTGGAAGTCTCCGCCTGCCAGACGCGTCAGCTTGCCGACGATTACCGGCGCAGCGATACCTGTATAAGTAGAAGCTGCCATGGTTCCTGCAAAGTTTACGTGAGCCAGGATTGGTACGTTGATATTAGGGTCGTCAGCCAACATCTTCAGGGTGTCGTGGCCAGTAGTGTAAACGTTGACCATGAGGCAGTTTCCGCCTGCTTCCAATGCTCTGTAGGCATTTTCTTTTACCTTATCTGTATTGTCAGAGATGTTAACCGCATATAAGCTGTGTTCACCAGTTTCTTCATAAACCTTCTTTTCCATCGCCATAAACTTGGAAACACGCTCGCGCAATGGGCAGAATGGACTGTCAGCCAGCATCAGTTCGTCGTCTTTGATGACGTCTACGCCGCCCTTGCAGGCGTTATAGAAGAGTTCTGCACCTTCATCAGGCGTCCAGCCGATGTTCGGTTTGATCATCGCGTTGAGCAGCGGTCTTTCTTTGACACCAAGAACTTCTCTCATGCCTTCTACGCCGAACTTTGGTCCCTGGAACTTCTCGATGAACTTCTTCGGGAACGCCACGTCGATGAGACGGATCATGCCGGATGCGGAAATATTTCCGAACAAAATTGTCTCAATAGCAGACATGCTGGTTGAGAAGTTTTCCATCGGATAAGCCACCTGGATGATGTACATCGGTGGTTCATCTGAATTGTAGTCGCAGCCGATGTCTGGTACTTCATAGATGGCTGCCAGCTTGGAACCGAAGCGTTTCGTCTTGTCGAGGGAGTCAGCGCCTACTTTGATCCAGGTACCGGTCGTCTGCTCGGCAGCGATAGCCATAGCCAGCTTCTCGATATTGGAAGTCTGCACCTTTGCCTGGTAAGTTGCGATGACATAATCCTCAGAAAAGGCTACTTCTGGGAATGCGTATGTCAGGTTTTCCATGTCTAATTTACGAATCATAATATACCTCCTAAATTCGTGGTAAAATCACTTTATTTTTCAACGTTAGAGAATACTTCTTCAAATGCAGCCAGTGTTTCAGCGATGGTGTCGTCGTTGTCTGCCATGCTGGTGTAAATTCTGCTGCCTGCCAGTGTGATAACCCCGTTTGCTGTCAGCGCTGCACCAAACTCTTCGATATAGTGCTGGCGTTCTGGAATCTTCTTGAAGATATCAGGGTCCGTTACGCTTAAGTACATGACGCCGGAAACCTCAAAGTGTACGATGGAGCCTGTATTCCAAGTTACAAACGGCAGATCATATTTGTCGATGAGTGCCTGAATACCGTCGCAGAGTTTGTCGCCGTTTTCTCCGGCTTTTCTAGCTGCATCCTGTTTGATGATCTCGTCGATAGCAAAGTAGCCTGCTGCACAGCTGAGCGGATTTGCTGTCAGTGTGCCGCCTACATATGCTTTCTTCTTGCCTGCTTTTACGCCTGCTGCAACGCAGGACATGATTTCTTCACTGCCGCCGACACCGCCTGCCATCGGATAACCGCCTGCAACGATCTTGCCGAAAACAGTCAGGTCAGGTCTTACATTGAAGAATCCCTGTGCGCCGCCAGGTCCTACACGGAAGGCCGTTACAACTTCGTCAAAGATCAGCAGTGCGCCAAATTCGTCGCAGAGCTCTCTTGCTTTCGCTGCAAAATCCATAGCGATTGGACGTGTACCACTCTCTGGTCCGAATGGTTCAATGATGACAGCAGCTGTACCGCCGTTCTTTTCGTTTTCTTCTAAAACTTTGCGCAGACCTTCTACATCGCCAGGGAAGAATTCTTTCGTGTTCTGCGTCGCTTCTTTCGGAATACCGTGAGCCTCAAACGTCTGCGTGTATGGAATGTGCAGAGAGTATACTAATTGGTCACTCCATCCATGATATGCGCCGCCAACTTTGATGATGTTCTGTTTGCCTGTGTAGGTACGGGCGATTCTGATCGCTACCATGTCTGCTTCTGTACCGCTGGCAAGGCATCTGTACATCTCTACCCATGGCATGCATTCGTGAATTTTCTCTGCCAGTTTCATCTCGTATGGATGGAACAGTCCGGTAACAGGACCGGATTCTTTTACAACCTCCCAGACCTTCTGGTTTACAGGCTCATAGTTGCTGCCCAAAAGTGTCGGACCGCCTGCCTGCAAATAGTCAACATAGCGATTGCCGTCGATATCGTAGAGATATGCGCCCTCCGCTTTTTCCACAACTAGCGGGAACGGATAGTTGAACGCTAGATTATGCTGTACGCCTCCAGGGATGACCTTCTTTGCTTCTTCGATCATTGCCTTGGAGCCCTTGCATTTCTCATCAAAATGCTTCATATATCTGGCCATTGCTTCCGGCTTGATATGATGAAGCGGTTCATTCACCAGCTTCTCCATCTTCTTAAAAACTTCTTTTTCGTCCGGCCAGCGTGATACGCCGTATTTTGCTTCCATATTCCTTACCTCCATTTTAGCCGTTTAAAGCGGCGAAACTCTTTTTGTTATTTTTATATAAATCCTTAAAGACCGGCAGCAGCTTTTGATATACTGCATGGTTTTCAGGATTTGGTTTATAAGTATTGCTGACTTTTATGATCTTCTTGATATCCTTGATATCATCCAGCATGCCGAAACTGACGGCCATCAGTGCTGCAGCTCCCATGGCGCCCACCTGTCTCGGGTTCTCGATGGTCTCCACATCTCTGCCGAGTACATCAGCCATGACCTGACAGATAAACGGTGCAATGGCGCTGCCGCCGGAAAATCTGATCACAGGATTGGTCTTGAATTTTGTTTCTGTCGCTTCCAGAAGCCAGAGCATATGCATGCACACGCCTTCTATAACGGCCTTCATCAGATCACTTCCCTTGGTGGTGATATCCAGGTTGAAGAACACGCCTCTGGAATTAGCATCGTCGAACGGGCACCGGTTGCCGTGCATCCACGGCGAGAAGATAACGCCGTTGCTGCCAGCCGGGGATTCCTGTACGTAATCAATCATCTCATCATAACTCATGTGCAGCTGATCCATACGGTCCTTGACCCATTCGATACACTTACCGGAAGTTTCAACTTCTGCGACGTAGTTATATGTAGCAGGGTCTGCCCCCACCAGCGCGCCGATCAAATTGCCCAGATCCAGATGCAGCTTTTCAACAGTGGTTGCCACCCAGCCGCTGGTCCCGGAATAAACAAGGACGTCTCCTACATTTACACAGCCTGCACCGACGGAACAAAGACTGACGTCACTTCCACCTGAAATGACCGGAATTCCTGGAGCCAGCCCCAGTTCTTCCGCTGCCTTCGGAAGAAGCTTCCCTACCTCGTCTGTAGAATCACAGATCTCTGGAAGGTGGTCCATATTGATTCCCAGCATTTTGCATAAAGTCGGGCTCCAACAGTTATTGTGAACATCGTATAGGAATGTGCCGCCCGCATCGTCTTTGCTGGCAATCATCTTGCCTGTAGCTCTACAGGTCAGATATTCCTTTGCGTCCAGCCATTTGTATGTTTTTTCAAAAGTCTCCGGTTCGTTTTCCTTGATCCAGAGATACTTCCAAGCCGGATCCTTGGCGCTGGCAGAAACTGCGCCGGTGATCTTCATGTATTTGAGCACCTTGAAGATGTTCAGGCCTTCTACCTTGATTCCCGTATTCATGCAGGCCTTCAGCTGTTTGTCAGCCCGGCTGTCCATACAGCTCATGCCTCTGTGCAGGGGCGTGCCGTTCTCATCAACCATGACGACGGTCTGAAACTGTGAGCAGAAGGAAATTCCTTTGATTTCCTCTTTTGGTACGCCAGTTTTTTCTAAGAGTTTCTTGGTTGCCACAGCCATGGACTGCCACCAGTCATCCGGCTCCTGTTCTACGCCTCCGTTCTTTAGGACATGAAGTTCGTAACCTTCGGTTTCGCCTGCGATATACTGCACGCTTTCTTCGGCAGAAATATTGAACATGCAGGCTTTCATGCCAGTAGTTCCAACGTCGTAAGTGATTACTTTTACTGCCATTTTTCATTCCTCCTAATGGGGCTTGCCACAGTTTCTTGAAAAGAAACTGATGGAAGGCCTTATGCTTTGGGAGACCTAACCCGATTTAGCGAAGCAAAATCGCTGGCAGGTCCCCGGTCAAGAGTGCAGGAGCTATGCTCCGTGGCACTCGACGGACAATTCCCAAGAGAGCAAGCATTTGCGCCGCTCGATTGGGTGAATTTAGTCGTATTGTGGTTCCCCTATAATCCTATCTATCATTTTTCTCATTTGTTTCTTCATCTCTTCTCCGTTGAAAGGTTTGCCGTACAGGTGATAATGATTGATGAGTCCATAATATGCTCCCATCAGAAGCATCGTCGTTTCACCATTCGGGTCATGATCCAGATTTCTGGCGATCAATCCTTCGATGGATTTTAGTGGATTGTTCTCATTATCACTGGTAATCGTGTTATATATGACCTGGGTCACAAGCTGAGGATAACGGGCAGTGTCCTCTATAAATCTGTCGAAGATACTGATGATCCCCTCTTTCCCGCGATGACCGCTCTCACAATACGCCTTTTCCAAATCGTTGATTTCCCGGCCGCACAATGCTGTCAAAAGTTCATTGCTGCCAGCGAAATAATTGAAAACGGTGCTGCGGGAAACGCCAGCCGCCTCGGCTATATCACGAAAATTTGTGTTTTCAACCCCTTTCTCTTCATAAACCCCTCTAGCCGCACGCATGATAGTGCGCCTTGTCAATTCTTTCTTTCCGACTTCCATAGGCTTATCTGTCTGCCTTTCTTAAATTGGACTATAGTCCAATTTGACTATAGTCTAATTATCTCACAATTTAGAAAATAGTCAAGATGTTATTTGCAAATTTTTTGAAAAATTTTCCCCAAAAAATAACAAAACACCTGTCAGCATTGTCCCATATGTTGACAGGCGTTGAATTGGTTGTCGTATAACTACGGCAGCCAGCCCCTCAGCCGACCATTTCTATCATGATTTTGATGAAAAAAATAACTAATACCACCAGAATAATCGGACGGACGACATCTCCTCCTTTGTCCCGGAAAAACCTGGCTCCTAAGAAGTTCCCCGCCATATTAAAGATACCCGCAGCTAGCCCAAGCAAAATAAACACTTTGCCGTTGAGCAAGTAGATGACCAGACTGCCGATATTCGTCGTCAGGTTAATTGCCTTTGTCGTCCCTGCAGCCTTGTAAATATCCAGCTTTGCCGCCCCAGTCAGCAACAGCATCAGAAAGGTGCCGGTTCCAGGTCCATAAAAACCGTCATACATGCCCACGACCAAAGCAGCAGCCATAGAGATGATGGCGGTCTTCCGAAAGGATAATTGCCCAGCGTCTTTGCCGATGTCTTTTTTCTTTAACACATAAAAAGCAGTCACCGGCAATATGACCAGCATCAGCAGCTTAAAGATATCGGCGTCAATCCTGAGGGCGATTTCCGCACCGATAGGGGAACCGACCAAAGCCGCGGCAACGCAGAGCAGCGCCAGCTTCGGCTGTATATAACCGTTAATCCAATATTGCCAGGTTGCCAAGCTCGTACCCATACAGGAGCTGAGTTTGTTTGTTGCAATGGTATTGTGGACGGGAACGCCCGAAATCATATAGGCCGGGATGGAAATCAGCCCGCCGCCTCCGCCGATGGCATCAATAAACCCTGCTAAAAACAGCAGGGGACATACGATCAAAAACTGTAGCATGTAAAATTACCTTTCTGTCTCTCTGATAAAGTCTTCTATAAATCTGTCTGTATCTATTTCTGTATTTCCCAAAAGATTCTGGATCATCAGTCCATCGATGACAGTGAGTACCAGCCAGCCGTAATACTGCTCGTCCGCATCGGGCTTCCGTTGGGCAATCTTTTCTCCAATCACCTTTCGAAATGTGCGGTAACGGTCAATCAGCTTTTCCCTGATTTGATTGTTGCCTGCAATGGCATCGGCCGTAAGATGAAGCCTGAGGTTTTTTCCTGGATCGTCGATACCGCGGGAAAGAACGTAGCGGAGCAGGCGTGGCAGGGAGGTATCCTTTTCCTTATTCTCTACCCAGGCAAGCAGTTCATCATACATCTGCTGCAGGTAACCGTCAGCTACATCATAGAGGATGTCATCCTTGTTCTTATAATAATAGTAGACACTGCCCTTGGTCACGCCGGATTTCTTTGCAATTTCCGAGAGGGAAATTTCGTTAAAAGACTTTTCGGCCAGCAAAACGGTAGCTGCATGCAGAATCTTTTCTTTAATATTATCATTGTGTGGTGCCGCCATAAATCATTTCCTTTCGCCTGATGCCCGAAGCGTTCCGTGCTTCTTCAAAACAGCGCGATACGGCGCAAATGATGAAAAAACCACCGCCCAACGCCGGATTTTTGAATTGCTTGTGCATAAATCTTACAATTTATTGCTCATTTCCCTATAAATATATTGAGGATAATTATATAATTTAAATTCTATTTATCATTTTTGGTGGTTTTTGACCCAAAATCGGTCCTTTTCTCTATTTAAATGATAGAAATTCCTCCCGCGCCGTTC
>URXI01000003.1 GCA_900551775.1 uncultured Eubacterium sp.
CCTGCCACAGGCAGGAGCAGCTCCGCTTTCATGATGATGGCCGCTGACGCAAGGGCGCCTCCCAGAGCCATAGAGCCCGTGTCACCCATGAACAGCTTTGCCGGGAATCTGTTGAAAACCAGGAATCCCAGACATGCGCCTGCCAGAGCACAGGAGAAGGTGGCTGCTGCGCCGTGTCCGAACTGCATGCCCACGATGGCGAAGAAGAACGCCACCAGCGCTGTAACGCCAGAGGACAAGCCGTCCAAGCCGTCGGTCAGGTTGACAGCATTGGCCATAGCGACCACCACGAATGCTACGAACGGGACGTAGAACCATCCGAAGTCGATGTATCTGTTGATAAACGGAATCCAGACGTCCGTACCATAACCGGAGAATTTTGCCATATAGACTGCCAGCCCCACTGCAAACAAGATCTGCAGTACCAGTTTCTGCCAGGCAGTCAGCCCCAGGTTATGCTTTTTTGCCACTTTGATGTAGTCGTCAAAGAATCCGATCAATGCGAACAAGAAGGTTACCACCAGCATGACGACAGAGTCTGTAGTGAAATTTCCGCCCACAATGGTTACCAAAAGAAGTGCCGCACAGATAGCGATTCCGCCCATGGTCGGCGTACCTTCCTTTGAAAGATGAGACTTGGGTCCCTCTTCCCTGATAAACTGCTGAAACTGCTTATGCTTCAGAATGGGGATTTCCACTCCCGTCAGAATAGCCGATGCTGCCAGACCCATAAGAACTACAATAATTAGTTGTGAAATTTGCATAACTCCTACTCCTATTTCTCCATTATTCTTTCTACGACTTGTTCCATTTCCATACTTCTGGAGGCCTTGACGATGATGATATCTCCTTCTGCAAACATGTTGTCTAACTTCTCATAGAGTTGTTCTTTTGTGTCAAAATGCATGACTTTGTCTTTTCCCAAAGTTTCCATGCCGCCCTTTACAATGTCTCTTGCCTTTTCTCCAACTGTAATTAATAAGTCAACCTTTTTTTCTCCAGCGTACCTGCCCACCTCCTGGTGATAAATCGGTGAGTCCGGTCCAAGTTCGTTCATACCGCCCAAAATCGCGATCTTCCTGTTTCCTCTGGTATTTACCAGGGTATTAATTGCCGATTTCATAGAATCCGGCGCCGCATTATAAGTATCATCGATGATTTTGATGCCGCGTGTTTCTCTAATCGTCAGCCTGTTATCCGTCAATTGAATTTTGGAAAGACCGGCGATGCCTTCTTCCATCGTCACGCCCACTTTACTTGCCGCAGCCAGGGCCAGCGCCGAATTGACCGCATTGTGAGCGCCCGGTATGCCCAGTTTGATTTTGTAATCCTTTCCATCGGCCGTCAGTTGGTAACAAATCCCCGCCTCGCCGTAGTCTTCAATATCGTGGACGTAGAATTGATCTTTTTCCTCAAGACCGACCCGCAGGACGTGATAAGTATCCGGCAGCGCGGCAGACCCCAGCATGTCGTTAGACTGATTGATGACAAGGGTATTCTCTCCATCAAAGTAATCTGCGATTTCCAGTTTCGCCCGCAGAATGCCTTCTCTGCTGCCCAGATTCTCAATATGTGAAATTCCTACATTTGTTATTATGCCAATATCTGGCCTGATTATATCCACCAGTCTGTGAATTTCTCCCGCATGGTCCATACCCACTTCGAGGACAGCCGCTTCCATGGAGTCGTCAAAGCTGAAAATCGTCAGAGGAACGCCTATATCATTGTTGAAGTTTCCCTCTGTCTTCCCCGTTCTATACTTTTCGCTGAGGACATGATAGACCATATCGCGAGTGCTGGTTTTTCCCACACTGCCAGTCACCGCGATCTTCTTCAGCTTCAGTTTTTCAAGATAATAACCGGCTAATGCCTGGATGGCTTTGGTGGTGTCTTCCACCAAAACTACATCACAGCCTTCCCAGGTTGCTGCCGATTTCTCTGCCGTGAGCAGCGCCCTGCATCCTTTTTCTATTACCTGTGGGATGAATTTGTGTGCATCGTGTACGTCTCCGACGATGGGGATAAAAAGATCTCCTTCTTTCGCCTTTCGTGAATCCGTGCAGACATCGCTGATCCGATGATCTCTACAGCCTGCAATCAGCATTCCGCAAGTAGCTTTTTCAATTTCTGCTATGGTAATCTCGTTCATTTTTCACCTTTTCTATTGATGCCAGGACTTCTTCCCTGTCATCAAAATGTAATACTGTATCTCCAATAATCTGATAAGTCTCATGGCCTTTTCCGGCTATGACGACGATTTCTCCCTCCATGCAATGGGAAACCGCATATTGAATGGCCTCTCTGCGGTCTGTAATGACCGTATAAGCGCCGCCGTCCTTCTCTATTTCTGACGTGATATCGTCAATAATGTCCAGGGGCGGTTCCTTTCGCGGATTATCACTGGTTATAATGGAAAAGTCAGAAAGCTTTGCCGCAGCCTCTCCCATCTTGTATCTCCTCTGCCGGTCCCTCTCTCCGCCGCAGCCGAATACGCAGGTCAGTTTTCTGGGCTTGTAGTCCCGCAGTGCTTCAAGCAGGCAGCGCAGAGCCGTACCGTTATGTGCATAGTCTACCATAATCACTTTGTCGTTTCCTGCCGAAAACATTTCCTGTCTGCCTGGAACCCCTATTTTTTTCAGCGCTTTCTGGATGTCTTCGCCACTCACATCAAAATGCCGGCAGACCCCCATGGCCGCCATGGCGTTATAACAGGTAAATTTTCCAGGAATACAAGCAACTAAATCTATATTATAGCTCCCTTTTACTCGAAATTCCACACCTAATTTACCCGGAAGCCTTACATGGTAAAAATTACCTGCCTGTAAATCACTTCCCTCATCGAAACCATAGGTCTCAATATCACAAGTATGTCCCTTTAAAATCAAATCCTTACATGGATCGTCATGATTTATGATGCCGATTTTACATCTTTGGAACAGGGTGGATTTCCAGTAGGCGTATTCTGCAAAGCTCTGATGTTCTCTCGGTCCGATATGATCTTCTTCTAGATTAGTAAAGACGCCGTAGTCGAACTGGATTGCGTCCACCCGCCTCAGCATCAGAGCCTGAGAGGAAACCTCGATGACAGCGGCTTTACAGCCGGCTTCCTTCATTTCCCACAGATACCCTTGTATCTCTAAGGACTCTGGCGTCGTGTGCTTACTTTCAACGACTCGCGCCCCGGTATCTATATGGATCGTACCTATCAGTCCGGTTTTGATGCCGGCTTCTTCCAGCATGCCCTTGATCATATAGGTAGTCGTCGTCTTCCCCTTTGTTCCTGTGACCCCGATCAATTTCATCTTTTCGGCCGGCCAGCCGTAAAAAGCTGCGGCCATCAGAGCCAGCGCTTTTTTCGTGTCCTCCACTTTGATCACTGTGACGGATGGAGGAACGTCAACGGAGTCACTGCATACGATTGCAGCCGCTCCTCCATTGACAGCCTCCGAGGCATAGAGGTGTCCGTCTGTCAATGCGCCTTTGATACAGACGAACACAGAAGCCTCACATGCGTTCTCGGAATCTAAGATTATCTTGCTGACCTGCAGAGATTCATCTCCCTGCAGGCATTGGTAAGTAACGTCATTTAATAATTCATAAAGTTTCAGTTTAATCCTCTCGATTCTATATTTCTGTCTATTCTCTATATAGGTATACTTTCCCGCCCTTTTTTATCTTCTTGCCTTTCTTCGGATACTGGTCGATGACAGTGAAGTCTTTTTTGCTCTTAGTCTTTGGTGCCACTTCATATTTCAGTCCGTAGCTTCCCAGAATGCCGATGGCATCACTGAGGGTTTTCCCCGTTACGTCAGGCACAAAAGCGTATTCCGATTTTAGGTCCTTGGATTCTTCGTCTGTATACTTTGGTGTGACGTTGAGGTATGGCAGAGCGTTTTCCAGAAACTCTTTTGCAATCGGCGCCGCCGTAGCACTGCCGAACTGCACGCCAGTAGGGCTGTCGACAACAACCAGAACTACCATCTGTGGATCCTCCATCGGCGCCATGCCGATGAAAGAAGAATAGGTATCGCTGCCATATTTTCCGCCTTCAGGCTTATCTGCAGTACCAGTCTTGCCGCCAATTCTGAAACCTGCAATCTTGGCATTGCCGCCGCCGCCTTCTGATACGACGTATTCCATAATTTTTCTCATTTCGCTGGCCGTCTTGGAAGAAATGACTTTTCTGACTTCTTTCGTCTCAAAATTCTTGACTACACTGCCGTCTGTGTCCGTCAGTTCTTTTACCATTCTCGGCTGCATCAGAACGCCGTCGTTGCCGATGGCGCAGACTGCTGTCACAAGCTGGATCGGTGTCACTGCAATACCCTGACCGTAAGCCATGGTAGCCAGTTCTACCTTCCCGATGACATCTTTATTCTGTATCTGGGCGGAACTTTCTGCCGGAAGATCCACGTTGGTCTTCTGGGTAATTCCGAACATTTCCAAATAATCGTAATATCTCTCTTTTCCCATTTTCAGAGCCAACTGGATCTGAACCGGATTGCAGGAATTTCCCACTGCCTCGATGAGGTTCTCCGAGCCGTGACCTCTGGTATTCCAGCAGTGAAGGGTGACACCTGTTCCTGGTACGGTATAAGCTACGTTACAAAAGTATCTGGTGTTCAAGGTCGTGACCCCTTCTTCCAAAGCGGAAGAAGTCGTAACCAGTTTGAAGGTAGAACCTGGTTCATAGGTATCACTGATAATTGGATTTCTCCACATCTGGCTCAAATATTCAGACTGTTCCTTGGCGGACATCTTTTCAAATGCCGCCTGCTCTGATTTGCTCTCTGGTTCTGTAGCATCGTTTGGATTGAAGGCCGGGTTTGTAGCCATGGCCAGAATGTCTCCTGTCTTTGGATCCATGACCAGGCACATGATTCGGTTGGCCTTGGTCTCCTTCATACCGTTTTCCAAGGCTTTTTCTGCATAGTGCTGCAGCACTTCATCCAGGGTCAGCACCACATTGAGTCCGTCCTCCGCCTGATAATACTGCTCTTCCCCATAGGCGAGGGCGTTTCCGTTGACGTCGGTATTCTTGATCCATCTGCCCGCCACACCGCTGAGGTACTCGTTGTACTCCTGTTCAACACCGCTCCTGCCTTCGTTATCGTCGTTGACGCTGCCGAGCAGATGGGCTGCGGAGTCTCCCAGCGGATAGTACCGCTTGGTATTTTCGGCGATTTCGATGCCTGTAATATCCAGATCTTTGACTTTGTCAGAAGTCTCTTTATCCAGGTACTTGGCAATTTTGATCAGCGCCTGCTGCTTCTTCAGCTTATCCTTGACTTCACTGGCATCCATGTCCAGGATGACTGCCAGTTCATTGCTTTTCTTCGTAATCTGTTCATCAGAATAGTTTTCTTTTATTTGAGACGGCCTTGCCCACACTGTATAGCAGGCCGCACTGGTGGCCAGTTCTTCTCCGTTTTTGTCGTAAATAGAACCTCGCCTCGCTTCCAGCGGGATGTCGCTGGTCTGCTGATCGATGGCGATCTCACTGTATTCTTCAGCTTTCACGACCTGTATCCAAGCCAGTCGAAAAGCCAGAAGTACCAATAGAAGGCACACGACGCCAAAGGTTATGATGATTCTTTTTTTGTTTTTCCCACTTACTTTTGCCATTATTTTCTTCTCCAAAATGAAAAGCCAGACAAAGTTCTCTTATTTAGTTGTCTGGCTGCCTCTTCTATGAAATTTAAAGCGGTGTCCGCCGTCTATTGCGGCGAGGACATCCGGCATCTGTTATTACGGAACTATTATACGTCTGCGATTTAATTATATGCCTGTTCTTTGATCACCATGGCAAAATTGCCCTTTGGTGCATCATTATCCGACACATATACGCATTCGCCTTCGCTGGGATAAACCATCCCCAGCTTTCCTGTAGCTACTTTTTCAATATGATCAATATTGTTCGCACTTTTAATTTTTACACTGAGCGTATCAATTTCGCCTTGCAGTGCTTCGTTGGAATTGATCAAACTGTTGTTTTCAACTCGCAGTTCTGCCGCATAAGCGGCCAGCACCACCATTACAATACAGATGAAGCCGATGATGACTGTCGCAGTCAGCATGCGCTTCTTATCTTGATTTCTCATTCATCCTACCTCACAAACTACACAAACTCTTTTTCCTAAACTTTTTCCTGTTAAATCCTTAAATTTTTTCGCATACCCGCAGTTTTGCGCTGCGAGATCTTGGGTTTTCCGCCAGTTCTTCCTCCGATGGAAGAATCGGTTTCTTTGATATCTTTTTGATATCCGCTGTCTTGCCACATATGCAGACGGGAAATTCCTTCGGGCAGGTACAAGGATTGACTCGCCTGTTGATGACATCTTTTACAATTCTGTCTTCTAAAGAGTGGAAGGATATCACACACAATCTTCCTTCCGGACGGAGCACATCGCAAAATTCTTCCATAGCCCGCTCAAGCTGTCCCAGTTCGTCATTGACTTCGATTCTGATTGCCTGAAACGTTCGTTTCGCCGGATGGGGACCATCTCTTCTGGCTGCCGCCGGTATGGCTGCTTTGATGGTATCCACCAGTTCAAAAGTGCTCTCTATAGGCTTGTCCTCCCTCTTCTTGACGATGAAGGAAGCGATTCGTGAAGCCCATTTTTCTTCTCCATATTTGGATATGATTTCAGTCAGCTCTTTCTGGTCATATCCGTTGACAATTTCATAAGCTGTAAAATTGTCATCCTGACTCATCCTCATATCTAAAGGCGCGTCATGCATATAGGAGAAGCCTCTTTCTGCGTTGTCCAGTTGAAAGGAAGAAACGCCCAGATCGAGGAGAGCGCCGTCCACGCCATCAATTTCCAGTTCTTCGAGAACGGATTTGATATCCGAATAGTTGCTCTGCACAAACAGTTTTCTGCATGCATATTGTTCCAGTCTCGCTGAAGCCGCTTCCAGAGCATCCTGGTCGCGGTCAATGCCAATCAAAGTCCCTCTCTCAGACAGGTGTTCGCAAATTTTCGAGGAATGACCTCCCCCACCCAAAGTCCCATCTACATAAATGCCGTCGGGCTTGATTTTTAAATTTTCTATGCATTCTTCCAGCAAAACGGAAGTGTGTTTAAATTCCATAAATACCCCTAAAATTGATACTGCGTCAAAGTGTCAGCAAACTCGTCTGCATCCATCTTGTTATCGTTGTCTGGCGCATCCCAAACCTCTTTGCTCCAGACTTCGATTTTCTTCATGGCGCCCATTGTCACCAGTTCTTTATCAATGCCTGCATACTCCTTCAATTCCGCCGGGATGACGATTCTTCCCTGCTTGTCAAAGTCGCATTCCAGCGCATTGGCGCAGACGTGTCTGATGTATCCCCTTACTTTTGGATCAGACTCCGGCAGTACAGCAATCTTTTCCAGCTGTTTTTCCCAATCTGGCAATGAATAAATGTACAAGCATCTATCCAGCCCCTTTGTGATTACACACTTACCGCCAAGCTGATCTCTGTGCTTGGAGGGCACAATCATTCTGTTCTTGGCATCTATTGAATTGTAATACGTGCCCATGAACATATGACGCTACCTCCACTTCTTGCATTGTATTTTCCTCCATTCTACACCACTCTTCACCACTTTTCAAGAATATCTCTCCACATTTTTGAAAAATAACCTCACTTTTTTGCACTGTTCTACCCCAGGCCAGACAAAAAAATAAAGCAACACAATATCTTGTGTCGCTTCATTTTTTAGTACCCAAATTTGGCTTTCTGCATAGTATATAATATCTCACTTCATATAGCCCCTGCCCCGATTTGATTATAAAACGCAAGACGGGGAAAATTCGCAGGAATGCACTGCATTACATAGCCAAAAGGCTATTTTACATACATTCTGTCAAGGCTGCTCCAGTGAGCTCGCAGGCAGAATGTTGTATTTAAAATAAAGTGAGGTAATGTAATATGAATAACGAATCCATGGTCTATCTGACTAAGGTTTTCTCGGATCTGCAGGCAAAGTCCTGTCCCCTGATGACAGAAATCACTGCTAATGCAGCGAATTTTAATCAGCAGCTGACATTCTATGACGACTGTGACGGAAGCAATCATTGCGGATGCGGATGCGGATGTGGATGCAATTGCAACTGCGGGTGCGGCACCAGCGGCATTGAAATAGACGAAGACGCAAACTTTGCAATTGAAACGACACAGGTAATCGTAAGTGATTTTGACCTTGTATGCCCGCAGGAACTGGGTGCCTGCAATGTAACTGTCGACGGAATGCCAGTTGACGGACTGGACTTTTTCAATGAAAGATACATGGCAGGAACAAACGACCTTATGACTCGTATCTCCGACTGCACTTGCATGGAGAGAGGATTGCCTACAAAGGGATACTTCCTCATCTGCAGCGCAGGCCCTTGGAAAGCAAAGCTTACCATCGCTGTAACGGGTACCGTCTTCGGATGTGGCGGAAGCAAGAGATTTAAACTCTGTATGACTACAAAGAACGAAGTCTACGTCAACATACCTGGCACCAGCACCTTTGCCGCATCTTCCATCTGTCTGCCTTGCACGACTGGCGGCATCGCTCCAGTGATCAACTTCTCATTCGGTGCAGAAGGAAGCCTGTTAAATCCATGTCTGACTACTGATCCGTGCGGACAGTGCAACCTGATGTTGACAGGATGCTTAGTTGTAGAACCTGAAGTAGATGTCCAGGTAACTCGTCAGTCCTTGTTTAGAATACCGGCAGAAGCGGTTGATGTGCCTTGTGACGACATCGCAAAATGCAGAACCTGCGGCGACGGAAACGGCAACGTAGTGGCTGTGACCAACAAATGCTGTGGCCCTGAACGCGACCAGGACGGCGGCGGCTGCGAATGCGGCGATTGCTGCGGACAGGAAGAGCCTTCCTGTGGCTGCGGAGGTACGACCTCCGGTTCCAACGTTTGCGGCGGTAAATCCATCGCCTGCCAGTTCAACGGTTACAACGGATGTAATTTCTAAAACTCAGAAAAAGAGCCTGACTGCACGGGCTGATTGAGAAATCAGCCCGCGAGGGCTCTTTTTTGTTCTAAAGGTATTCGGATTCTTGGATCGGTTTGGGTTGGAACCCCTCCCAGGTCGGTTACGCATAGCTGCCGGGCTGACGGGCGCCTGCGTAACAATTTGCCGGTTTTAGGCCAATCTGCGTAACCGAGAGTCAACCGGGGTCAACTGTGGAGTCAACCAGGGTCGTTACACGACAACCTCGATTAAAAGTTTTCCTGCCAGTTGAACCAAGTGCCATTAAGCAGTCTCCTCGCATCCTCGGTCAGAGGAATCAAGTCCTCTTTATTTATGTACTCCAGTTTGAATTTGCGATTCAACGCAGCAAAATGCTGCACACCAAAAGCCAATTTCTTGAGATAAGAGTAAGCGCCTTATAAGCCTGATCCTTTCCTGTTATCCCTCCGACAAAGCAGGAATTGGTTTTGACGACGATCAGGTCTGCCTTCTTCCCGGCTTCCAGAGAACCGATTTCGTCATCCCAGCCGATGGCACGGCAAACGCATGAAAGCTTGGTCGGGAGGTGATTTGCGCCGGACTTTTCAGGACATTTTCAAAAACGCATCACAAATAGAAATTCTTTGAAAGGGGCTTTGCCTTATGAAATTACCATCTGCACTTTTGGCCCTCATTGAGCAAGGGGAATGCCATACTGTGGAATTCAAAAAGTCCACGACTGACATCACAAAAGATATCTACGAAACCGTTTGTGCTTTTTCCAACCGCGACGGCGGTCATATTTTTCTCGGTGTGCAAGACCGCGGAGTGATTACAGGCATTCAGCCAGACTGCGTTGATCGGATGAAAAAAGACTTTGTCACCGCTGTCAATAACGGAAACAAGCTGTATCCGCCGCTTTATCTCACGCCAATAGAGTATGAAATATGACGGCAAAATCGTCCTATATATTCGAGTTCCCATAAATCCAAGCGTGTGCCGCTGCTCAGGCCGCATCTTCGACAGAAATCACGAAGCGGACATTGATATCACCAACAACGAAAACCTGGTGTATCAGTTGTATGCCAGGAAACAAGACACCTACTACATAAACAAAGTATTCCCCGTGTTTTCGGTATCAGACCTTCGTCATGACCTGATTGACCGCGCTCGCAAAATGACAAAAATACGTATGCAAAATCATCCCTGGCTGAGTATGTCTGATGAAGAACTCCTGCGCAGCGCCAACCTAATCCTGGTTGACAGCAACACCGGCAGAGAGGGGATCACATTAGCGTCGATTTTGCTTTTTGGTCCAGATAACCTCATCTATTCGGTATTGGCGCATCACAAGACAGATGCGATTTTCCGGGTGTTCAATACAGACCGCTACGACGATCGTGACGTGATACTCACCAACCTGCTGGACAGCTATGACCGGCTCATTGCCTTTGGTGAGAAACATCTTAACGACCTGTTTACCATGGACGGTATCATCAGCGTCAGCGCCAGAGACAAAATTTTGCGTGAAATTGTCTCGAATCTGCTTGCACATAGAGATTTCTCAAACGCTTATGTAGCAAAGCTGGTCATCGAGAAGACCTGTATTTTTACCGAAAACAGCAATCGCTCCCACGGCTTTGGGAATTTGGATTTGGCTACTTTTGAACCGTTCCCGAAAAATCCGCCTATTTCCAAGGTGTTCAGAGAAATCGGCCTTGCGGACGAGCTGGGCTCCGGCATGAGAAACACCTACAAATATGCCCTGCTGTATTCCGGCGCAGAGCCACAATTCGTAGAAGGAGACATTTTCAAAACGATCGTTCCCCTGACAGAGGCTGCGACCGCTACGGTGGGACCGACTGACTTTCCTAATACGCAAGTCAGTACGCAAGATGCTACGCAAGTCGGTACGCAAGTAAAACTGCCTGCTGAAAAGTTATCGGCTTTACTCGCGTTTTGTTCAGCTGCAAAAAGTCGAAGAGAAATGCAGGAATTTTGCCAAATCAAGACAACTGAATATTTTAGAAAATATATAATCGTGCCCCTACTGGCTGAGGGAAAAATCAAAATGACGATTCCTGACAAACCCAACAGCCGAAATCAGAAATATATCAGAACATAACATAACAAAAGCAGCCTGCGTCGAAGGTTCCCCTCCTGTGCAGGCTGCTCTTATGGTCTTCTTATTACACGACGGCCTCAATGATCGTTTTACTGCCGAGAACGATTTCTCTGATGCCGATCTCTTTTTTCTTATTAAAGTTGAAGCTGATCATATAGCCCTTGTCCAGGTGATAACTGTCCAGGTAGTCAAGAAGCTGTAACTCGCCGCGATGGTTGTATTCTTCGCCCCGCCAAATTTTCATTTCTATGACATACTGCTCCCCGCGGTAGTCAACGATGACATCCGTTCTGCGCAGATCCCTGGTCTGTGACTCGATATAATAGTTACCCACGCCGTTGATAATCGGCCTCAGATAAAGGAGAAAATACTTCCTTCCCTCATCCTCGATAAAGGTTTCATCGCTGTCACCATAGAGATCATGAAAATGCATCACGAATCTCTCCAGTATCAATTGCATATTCAGACAGCCATTTACGACAAACTGGTTCTTATCCTGCAAAGAAGCCTTGTAGATATCCAGTTCCTGCATCTCTGCCGTGGAAAGAAACAGGTTGTAGAGCCACGTATCAAAGATTCGATTTGCGACGGCCAGCGTTCCATTTTGGTTCTTCACAAATCCGAACATGGTGGCTATATTCGTTGCTGGTTCATAGTAGTTATAGACGATGCTTCTGCCTGTAAAGAGCAGCATCCGCAGCATTTCGTTGAGTTTTGGATAACTGATCAGCTTTTCGCTCAAAGACTCGAACAGCGTATTTTTCTCCGTCAAAATCATCTTTACCGCTTCATTAAAACCGTTCCTCGTCCATGCAGCGCCTTTGCTCCCAAAACTGTCCTGAAGGCTGACTTCTTCATCCATCAGCTTACACAATCTGGATACGAGATAAGGGTAGCCCGATGTATAATCAAAAAGCAAGCTCGCCATCTCTTCTATATCCATGCCCGTGTGATAATCCGATTCATATTCGCAAAGCATCCCCGCGATGCCGTCCCTTGAGAGGCTCATATCGACACGAAAATCCGCTGCAATGTTCCACGGGCTGTTCACCTTGTGGTCTTTTTCCGGGCGCAGTTTGCATACCAGGTTCTTTACGTCATATACTCCGGCGAGAATCACAGACCAGAAGGTAGGCTGCATATCCCTTCCAATATAATAGGCACGCAGCTGAGAGAGAAAGTCAAGAAACACCTGATTATTCGTCGCGCTGTCAACCTCATCAATCATCAAAACCACTGGCTTATCTGCAGCTGCACATAACTCGCTGAGATGTTCGAAGAGCATCTGAAGCATAAAATCTTCGCGTGCTTCCTCTATGCTCCTGCTGAGCAGCTGGGTCGCTGTGTCCAGTTTCTGTGACGCCGGCGGGTTACTTCTCTTCAGGCTTCTCAAAAAGGATCTGGCAAAGGATCTGGCAAAGACATTTTCATCTTTGAACTGTCCTGCTCCGAATGTCTGAAAATCCATGGAAACGACGCAATAATTCCCTTGCAAATATCGATTCAAGGCTAACAATGTGGTCGTCTTTCCGTATTGCCTCGCTTTGTTGATCGTAAAATACATGCCATCGTCAACAAGCGCCTTTATTTCTTTTAGTTTGTCGTCGATGTTTACCATGTAATGCACATCCGGCCTGCATACGGCAGTCACATTGAAAACTTTTGGCATGATCACACTCCCCCTTTCTGAACAATCGATTATGAAACGTATCACTCCGCATACAATATGTCTGTTGCTAACATGATATCATGAAGTGCTGGAATAGTAAAGCAGGTGAATAAGTCAACGCTTTCGGTTTCCAACAGATTTTTCCGGTTCCGGTAAGCGGGTAACAGAGATACCATCTGTACGAAAAACAGTATATTCTACTCCCAAAATACTGACCAGCCGTTGCATATTTTCAAGGTCATCAATTCCATAGCACCCAAAATACCAATGTGCCTTCGGCGCATTTTTGGCTGCTTCCAAAAAGTAATCCCAGTCAATCGGGGAAAGGGAATGCCCGATCACAACTACATTTTGTACATCTGCAAGGTTCTTGAAAAAGCTGCCATATGCAGCTATAATCGACTGGCTGTTCTTTGTCAAATCTTCATCATACTCTGACAGAAGCCGCACGACACCCTCTTGCGCCATATCAATCACCTGGCTGCGATACGACTTATTTCTTTTGATGCTGCGAATCAAATCGTATTCGGCTTCAGATGCCCCCGGTTCGTGCCCCAATATCAGTTTCTCCTTTGGATGGTCCTTCTTCTTTCTTCTGCATCCGTGAATATAGCATACGTTAGATTCGGATACGCCATAAAGTTCTTCAACAAATTCCGTATAATTGAAACAGAGGACCTTGTCGTCGTGGAACAAGGTCTTTAACGGGCGGTCCGCAGTACCAATTGCAAGGCTCTCCACCCATGCCCTGAACCGCTTATCCAAATCCGCTGTAATAGAGCGCAATGGATCCGCAGCCATTTCCAATCCCATATAATATTCAGCATCGCCAGCGTCATCATCAAAAAAACCAGCTGCATCCATCATGTCGTCAACAACATATGGATCAGCCATCATGCCCATGTTGATACGCCCCAGCGCACCCTCAAAATCAGACCAGATGTCGTCTGCTTTCAGGTATAATTCCAATCTGCCGCGAAGGTCACTGTTCTTCCCCAGAAAATCTCGAAAAGATCGATAACTGGATTTTACCCCATGCACCATATCAAAACCATTGCCAATGATATACAGTGTACTGCCTTCTATCCTGAGTTCTTCCAGTGAAATGGTAGGTAAATGACGCAGCTGCGCTTCAAATCGCTTTCGATCCGCAGCCTTCCGCTCTTCCTGCCTCTCGTCTTCTATACGCCCTATTGTGCTTTTCATCTGCCTGGTTACCTCTCTTGCATAGTTGTCACTCATTATATTGTTTGATTGTAGCATTATCCGCTTACCCTGTTTAAGAATAGTAGGATACTTCTTAGAAATGCAAAGAGAGCCAGATTTCTCCGACTCTCTCAAGTATGCATCTGCAAACGCATACCCCAATTAATATTTATATTATACTAGTTCTAGACGAAATATGCAAGGATGTCTAAACAAAATTTTTCAGAGATGCCATGCGCGATGACAAATCTGGATGAATAACGATTGAGATAACCGCTGGATTAACAGCAGCATTGTAATTATCTGTGATATTTTCAAATTCACGAATAAATGCCTTGATTTCTGTTTTTGATACATGTAACAATTTTAAATAATAGCACGTAAGAATTACGTAGTCCCCTATTGTTTTGAAATGGTGTAAGGTACGCCAACGGCATTCTCAAGACACCATTTCATAGCTGGAGTAGGATCGATATTCCTAAATCTCGTGTCAAAAACAACCGCATTATGAGCAATAGCATTACGTAAATCTTTTAGGGTGTAGATATACTTGTATACTAACTGTCTATCTGTGTCACACGCTAGATTAAGCCCAAGTCTTTTAGAAATATCCTCTCGGACATCGAAAGTAAGACAAGAAAGTAAATTCCCTAAGTCACCCATCGTCATTATTTCAAATAGAGCCCATATCGGGACATCTGAATACCCGATATTATTATAAAAATGAGTGATTTTAGGGTTGTTGCTACGGTATGCCCTTGCAAGATTGGATTGAATCGAATTTTGTAAATTTAATTTATTCTGCTGTAATTTCTTCTTTTTTTCCGCTGTATATGTAGCCGGCGCGTTATGGTACCCACTTACGACTTTATCATACATCGTCTGTATGCTTTCTGAATTTGCATTAACCAAAATACCTTCTAATACGATATTCTTAATTGCAGTCTCTATAAACATCATTTTGCCATACAAAAGGGCTTTAAGTGCAGAGTCGTATTGTATTGTCGCATAAATTTCATTGTATGAAGCAAAGGGCAACCTAGTACCCGCATCTTTGAAGAAGCGATATCCTTTGTAACCGTGAAAATACCCTGTGTTAATCAATTGCCGCTTCTGCGCACTCCCCGATATTGTTAGTCCATTATCTCTTAAATGTCGCATCAATCCATCCGTAGTTTTATAACTCATAGGATCACCGCCCTTCCATATAATGTAAATACAGTATGCCACATTATCGGGAGTTTTACACTTGAATAGCATAAAAATCTTTGAAAGCATTGAAAATGCTTAATTTTTTTGTCAATTAAAGTTTTGTCAAATTTTCAAATTATGTATTACGTCTATTAGCGTCTTATGTTATAATATACATAAGAAAATGTCGCAGGAGGCAGTACGCAATGAGAGTGAGAACCGGTAAGACAAAGAATGGCCGTCTGTTTTATATCATCAAAACTTACTACGACACCCACGGTGTGGAGCACACCATAACCGTTGAAAACTGGGGAATGAGCACGATATCCGCGAAAGGATCGGAAGGGATCCCGACGAGTGGGCGAGGGAAAGAGCCATCTTCCTGACAGAAAAAGAGAAGGAAGAGCAGAAGAACATCACCTTCGAGCTCTCCCCTTCCAGCCTGATTACCATAGATTACCAATACTCCTTCAATGTGGGGTATCTGTTCCTGCAGATGATCTACCACGAGCTCAGGCTGGATAAAATCTGCGAAGGCATCCAGAAAGACGGCAAATTCGCATACGACCTGGACGCCATCCTGTCCAGGCTCTGCTACGGAAGGATCCTCCACCCGGCATCCAAGCTTGCCACGCTGGAGTTTGCCAGAACACTCCTGGAGCCGCCCCAGTTTGATGAGCCCCAGATGTACAGGGCACTGGACATCATCGCAGACCATGCCGATGACATCCAGGCACAGCTGTACAGGAATTCCCTGGCATTGGGAAAACGGAATACCAGTGTCATCTACTACGACTGTACGAACTTCTTCTTTGAAGCCGAGGAGGCGGACGCGGAAGGGCTGCGTCAATACGGAAAAAGCAAGGAGAACCGGCCGCTCCCCCTTGTAGAGATGGGGATGTTTATTGATAAGGACGGAGTCCCCCTTACGATGAGTATTCATCCGGGAAATACCAGTGAGCAGATTACCCTGCGTCCCCTGGAGAAGAAGCTGCTTCAGGATTTTGCGCTGTCCAGGTTCGTGGTGTGTACCGATGCAGGCCTGTCCTCAAAAGCCAACAAACGATACAATTCCTTCAGCGACAGGTCCCTCGTCACCACACAGTCCCTGAAGAAGCTGAAAGAGGAGCTGAGGACTACTGCGCTGGCCTCTGAGGGCTGGTACCTGATGGGCAGCAGGACTAAGCACAGGAAATATGACCTCAGGACCATTGACGAAGCGGCACATGCCAACTCCGTATTTTACAAAGAGGTCCCGGTGGACAACGATGAATTTTACGAACGCCTCATCATCACCTATTCCATAAAATACAGGAACTATACCAGGGCGATTCGCGGCAGGCAGATTGCCCGTGCGGAGAAAGCCCTGAAAAACGGTACGGCACGTCAGAAGAACAATGTACATGACTTCCGGCAGTTCATCAAAAAAGAAGCCTGCACCCGGGACGGTGAGATTGCAGAAAAATCAAGATTGAGCATTAATGCGGAGATCATCGCAGAGGAGGCCATGTACGACGGTTTCTATGCCGTCTCCACCAATCTGATGGACGATGATCCGTCAGGCATTGCGGAAATCAACCATCAGCGGTGGCAGATTGAGCAGTGCTTCCGGACAATGAAAAGCGAATTCAAATCAAGGCCGGCCTATGTGTGGACAGAGAAACACATCCGGGCTCATTTTCTCACCTGCTTCATCTCCCTGGTCATGTACAAATACCTGGAGAAGCGCATTGGCAGACACTACAGCTGCGAGAAAATCATCGGCACACTGCGGAAGATGGAAGTACGGGAAATGCTTGGAGAAGGCTATATTCCAACCTATACGAGGACCAGTTTAACCGATGATCTTCACGAAGTCTTTGGCTTCCGCACCGATTATCAGATCCTAACGAAAATAACAATGAAAAAATTAAGGCAGATACAAAAAAGTGGAGAATGTACGCAAAAAATGAACGCTAAAAAACACTTTCGGACGTTGGTATTTCAACGTCCGCTTATTTTTAGGTGTAAAACTCAGGATTATAGTCTGTGAAGCAATCTATATACAGTTAAAAGGTATGTTTTCAAAAAGCAGCCTGTACAGAGAGTCTCCTCTCAATGCAGGCTGCTTTGCCATTCTATTTATGTTTTTTCGTCTCTCCCTTTTGACAAATGTCTCCACACAGTCCACGCCAACAAAATTCCCAGGGCACTCCCCAACCAGTCCTTTGCCAGATCGATCAGTTCAAAGGCTCTCCCATCTGCGAAAAATTCCTGATGGATCTCGTCAAAGATTGCATAGCTCACGCACAAAGCCGCTGCTGCAAACACAGGTCTCTTGACTTTAACGCTGGCAAAGAAGCCAAAGTTGAAAACGCCCAGCACCAGAAACACGCCGAAATGAGCCAGGCTCCGCACCCACTCATTAAAAACGACCAGTTCAGCCAGCTGCTGATCCCCAGATAGCTTCTCGTAGTCCGTCAGCCACGTCAAAACCCGCTCCGCAATACCCAGGCTGACCGCGTCCGAAGACTGTGCCACCTGCCCCGAAAACAGGAAAATGGCGATGATGCAGGAGCAGGTTAAGATGAAAAATATTGTTTTTTTGAACACAGCTAATCCCTTTTCCCTTAGTTATTTATTGTTGTGCTTTATCCGAATCCTTTGTTGTTTCCACTGCTCGTCCAATAGTAGAAAGTACCACAGCGTCGTGCTCAATCCACTCCCCTTGCACAATATGTACCAAACTGTCAATCCTAGTACCGTCGCTGATCTTCGTATCCTTCCAAGGGAACAAAGCCTTTTCGATACAGCAATTGTACTGCATTACCACGTCGCTGCCGATAACCACCCCACCTCCGTGATTATGCATGAGGCCACTCCCGCCAATGATGCTTCCCGACCGAACCACCGTGTTATCTCCAATTGTCGTGTTCTCTTTGATGACAGCGCATGCTTCAATGACAGTTCCCGATCCTATGATTACATTCTCCTCAGCAATACAGGCATTCGAGCTGATTTTCGCCGTCCGGTTTATGAGACTTTTGAAACGAAACCGCCGATATTTATCACAATCCAGCAGGTACTCATGGACGGCAAAGAACGTTTTCTCCGGATCACTGACAACGCAAAGGTTGCGGCCAGCAAAGGAGTCCCGTTCACTGTCTGAAGTGATTACGAGGCTGATGCTGTCTGATATTTTTTCACTCGCTTCTTTTTCCGTAGCAAAAGAGCATAGCGCCTTCTCCGACACATCGTTTACAAAACCCAGCGACTCAAAATAGTCATTGCCGATAATGTCATGGGGGATATTCAGTTCAATTAGAATAGTTGATAGGTTCATTAAGTTTCCTCCTGATTTATCTATGAGCACCTTCTTAGATTGCATTAAAAGAAGATACGACAATAATATTCAAAATTAGCGCTTATATAATAACTCAAACAACTTACCTGTACGCACATGAAAATTCCCGCCTTCTTCTATCTCAAAACAATAAAACAGGAGACTTTCCTGTGTATTTTCTGCTGCCTTCTCTACATCGGGATAGAAATATTTAATTCCCTCTGTGGCAATTATTAAAAGACCCGTATAGAGTTCACCATAACATTTCTTCGCACACTCTCGATGTGCACTAAATACCATATTCCATTTCTGTGTATCCTTAATCCAAACCCACCTATTATAAGAGCGATTAATAATGTTTCCAATCGTCTTTCCCAAATCTCCACCTACAGCATTCATATAAACGTCAGGATTTTCAATCTTGAGATCGTGGAAGAAAATTTCATTAAGATTATAATCATAGTTCTGTCCAGCGTAAGCGAGAAGACAATCTAAATATACTCCGCATTCATTGATTACTATACTTAAATCAATGATTTCTGGACGAGTTACCGCCACTATTAAAAATTCAGTATTCCATTGCTTTTGAACCTAATCTCCGAATAATTCCTTACCATCATCAAAACCCTTCATAAAATGTTATCTGTCAATAATATTACGATATACCGTATACACAAAATACGGGTGGCATATCTGACAGTCATCTAATTTCAAATACTCTGTTCCACAAAAAACATACATTGTATTTTGCGTATCAAATAATTTTCTATCAGAGAACACGATCTTCTCAGCCTTATAATACGACGAGCCTTGATGATTTTTTAAGTATCTTGGAGAAGTTCTAAAATTTAGAACTGTAAATTGTTTAAGTTCTCGTTTATTTCCATAGTCTATTGTTTGTAAGTATCTATAAACTTCTTTTAGTCCATTACTGAATTCGTAATATCCTTTCCCTAAATATATTCGTTTATTGCCTTTTTCCAACTGTTCTACTGGCAACTTTTTCTTACAAATAAGAGTCATTTCAAAACGCTGCATTTGTTCTGAATGACTACCTATTACGACTCTTTGTTCTGCACAAAAAATATCTTCGACTAATGGTGATGTTTCAGCTAGCATATTATGTTCTTCAGCAATACAGTCTTGATACAAATAATATACCGCTGCGGATCCCTCCCTTGAATAAAACATGCACTTATCGATATAACCTGTATCTCTGTTGTTAAGTCTTAATACGTCTACTATTTCTTCAGAATCAACGTATTTACCTGTTTTTTTAGTCGTATATCTTGCTTTATCCTCTTCAGTTATATATACAACCGTTGAGGGTGCCGAATGATTTTCTTTACATATAGTTTCTATATACCTATATTTACCTGATTCACCTCTAATATTTTTAGTCGTATCTATTCGTTGAAAATACTTAGAAAGAAGACCTGTTGGTAATTGTTCATCTGTTTCAATAATACGTGCGTAATATTCATTCAGATTTTCACAACCATTTTCTACCATAATTTTTTCATCTACTGCAGTAATATTTTCATACCAAAGCGCCGAAGAGTTTTCATTAAAGTAAAAGTTATAAATATAGTTAGCAATGCCTCCCGTTATAATTGGAAAAACAAGGCACGAAATCACCATACCAATAAAAACCTTCCCTTTCTTTGCATCGGATTTAGGTCTTGTACATATAATACAGATTTCAATTAAAACCGCCAATACTGCAGCGATACCAAAGACCAATAAACCATTCATCGTCAAACCTCCCCGTATATTATCTTTTAGATACATAAATGCACCTTGATATCTTAATTATTTTTGTTCAATCAGCTTAGTTAAACCCATGATATAATTGTCTTAGTGCAAATCGGGTAATAGTTCTTTTACCACCTGTTAGACCCTAAATGGTCACTTTATAAATAATCTGTTCCCCTGACATGGAAGTTAGCTTCAAGCCAGCTGATTGTTTGCTTAAGTCTATGGACGACCACCCGACAGTGTGGCCACCGTATCTGTCCATCTTAAGCTGGATTCTTATATGCGAGGGGGTTGATGCTCCATGGTCATGGGTTTTACCAAGCCGGTTGGACGCTCAAATCTTATTACCAAAGGAGGTGATTTTATGAACCCACTTTAAGTCGGTATTGATGTAAGCAGCAGATCCAATATCGTTTACTTCATGTTCCCTAATGGTGACACGCACAGTAACTTCTCTATTGCAAACTCGCATGACGGTTCTGTCCTGCTTGTAGGCAAACTCTTTGACTACCATGTCGCCAGCGACGGCAGCGAAAATGGGTAAACTATGCATAAACTTTCTAGTATGTAGATTTTGTCCGCAAAATCGGTTTGAAATATTTACGGCGTGCTACAAAGCCTTTTGTTAGAGGCTTTTTTCAAAAAACTCGACTTTTATTAACAGACTTTTAATAAAACATTCCTTGTGAAATTTGTACCAGATTGTCCACCTTCGCATAATTACAAACTTTCGTATCCTTTCATAAAAGGGTTTTTTCGATTCAGCAATTGCACTGAATTCCCACATCGCATCGATTACCGCGCCACCGCCATGATTTCGCATAAGACTGATTTCACTAATGATGTAATCTAATCGAATCACTGTATTATTGCCAATTATCGAATTTTCCTTGCTAACTACACATTCATAAAATCTTTCTACTAATAATAATTTCATACGCTATATTAATTTTATTATTTTTCCATATCCAACATCTGTTCCACTTTGAGAGAGGTGGAACATCTTCTCCGCAGAATATCCATCCCAAGGTTCATGACACAGATGCAAAAGAATCTTAAAAGCCTGGTAAATACTCCCTTGACTAATTAGTAATACTTTTTTGTCCCCATATTTATCATTCAAAACCTCGAATACCTTAATACACCTATATATCACATCTCCCCAGCTATCACCACCTTCTGTTTTAACCAAAGTATTATGGTCACACTCCCGTCGCAAAAAAAGCCAAAGTTCTTCTTCGTGCAGTTCCTCAAATGTTTTTCCTGCCCAAACACTATTATTAATTCCCACTAGATAATCACACTGCACTACTTCAACATCACAATTTAATTTATATTTTAAAATATTCCAAGTATCCTGTGTGCGCTTCAAAGGTGCCACTATCACAATATCTGGCATATCTTTTCTTATCTGAGAAGATATGATCTCTAACTGATGTATCCCTTTTTCAGATAAACTGCTGTTTTCTGAAGTGTTACTCATAAACTCTCGAAGATCTACTGCTAGCGTGGCTCCATGTCGAATCAATTTTAATTGACTACAGCAACACTTTTTCTTAAAAGGCAGGAAGGTTATTTTTCCATTAAAAAGATTGAGCTTTATCCCGTAGTGTAGAAACACAGTAAAGAACTTTATTCGTTCCCGCCATGTGTTCCAATGATAATTATGACTCTGACACATGACTTTCAACACCTTTGCTCATTTCCAAAAGTAAAAACCTCAGAAGAACAGCTACACTACGCTCCTCCATTATTTTTTTTTGCAGACAATACTGTAATGCGGTATCATAGTCCAACCAACACTGTTGAATAAATTCCCATTCGCCTTTCCGTTCTACTTTCTGTGTATTAAATGTAATCAATTCAAAATCACTCACTAAAAAGTAGTATAAATCCCATTCAACAGTCAGACCTGCTTGTGAATAATCGAATAGCGTAAATTCTCTCGTCTCAATGTCAGCTTCCTCTCTTAATTCTTCAACCAATTTCTTCTTAACCAAATCCATCAGTTTGCATTCTTCTATTTGTGAAAAAGCATCTAGTGAATCGAAGACCTTCCCCCCTGGAAGCCTAAAGTCCCAGGCATCAAGTTCATAACGATACTCTTTATTTAATAACACCTGCCCATCTTTTACAACAATTGCACGTACCCCAGGAGGTCGCTTCACCAACTCATACACAAGGTCAATCTCCTGTTCCCTCTCAACTAACGGAACATAACATTTCTTGCTCCTTTGTATTACTTGAAATAAGTCCCCTTTGTATTTAATCACATCACTCATTCAGCTGCCTCCTAATCCAATTATCTAGTTCTGTGAGGGGAATTTCCCCATTTCTATTAATACGCTGTATACAAAACTCTCCTACTGTGCTGACAAACTCCTTCATATAATCTTCCAGGAGTAATAAATTTTCTTTCTGCACCAAAGAAAATCCAAATGTATTCCCAGATAAGACACACTTTACATCATTCGCATGAGTAATTATGTTTTTATTTGCAATAATTTCATCAATTACTTTTGTATCCTCAATTTCGAGTAATGGCTGAATTAAGTAAATTCCTAATTTACAAAACATCTCCTGGAACAGATGTATTGTTTTTATGTGTTGATTCAATTTAACTATTCCAGAATGCGACTTTCTTTCTCCTGTTATTAATCCGTTAGCGCCATATTTTTTGTAAACAGGAATCCTTAATAGGTGCGTATACAAATGGCACATAATACAGGGCGTGAAAAAACAATATTTCTGATAAATTAAATACTGATATCGGGCATTTAAAACATTCCATAATTCGCTGTTTTGAAGCAGAATCTCATCATGGACCACGACATCATGTTTCTGTAATTCATTCTGTAGAAACAAAATAGAATTTCTATATATTGATTTGTCCCCATACTCTGTACTTGTAAAAACGACCGTGGGTAAAATTTCACTTCCTGGATTTTCACGACCAAACTTCAAGATTGCAGCAACACTATCTTTCCCTGCAACTTCCGCAATATATGTGTTCATCTATGACCTCCCTGCATTAGTTATAGAATCAACCTGTTTTTTACAAAAGTCGTTTAATTCACAACTCTTGCAAGTATCTACCTTACATTCCTTACAGCTATTGATTTCACATCTCTCACAGAACGTTCTGGTGCATTCTTCGCTTTGCACTATCACCTGAAACTGTTCTTTTGTTAAAGACTCATCCCAAATTTCTTCAAAATACCGAACCATAAAATCACCAATATTATTGTTATTGTTTTTCCCTGTTACCTTATACATCGGTATTCCAGTTCCAGACTTCTTTGGGTCATAGCTATTAAACAAAATAATATCTGATCTCCCCCTCTTTGCCCTATCTATTTCTTCTTTAAAAATATAGAATCTCCAATGAGAATGTTTTCCAGTATAAAACCTGGTTTCTATCCGTAATTTATTGCTCTCGAATGTTTCAATATTATGTATAGTCTGATACCAAGATTTCAAAAAATCTTTATGGTCTTCATAATCTTCTTTATGCGAATCATAACGATCCTGCACATGTTTCAATTTCCAACATGGTATAATCATGAGAAAACGCACTTTAATTTTTTCGCCATCTATTGCCTTTTTATTCAAAATTTTCAAATACTCTTTAATTTGATGTGGATTGTCTTCTTTAAATAATTCAGTTCCCCTAGTTACTTTAATCCAAACAGTGTTTGCCTTATTAAAGCGACGCTTCAATTCCTTATTTAATCCACGATTCTCCCAAATGCCACGAAAACAGCCAATACGAAACTGCCTCCACTTGGCTCCAATTGCTCCGCCAATCACCCCTCGAATAACAATTAATAGCAATAGGCCTAAAATAAACGTGACTATATTAATAGCTATTTTTAAGTAAGCGCTACCGACATCAAAATAATTTAGTGATTGTAAAACAACAATACTAATACAACTAAAAAATATTATGCTCCAGTCGATCAAATCCTTATTATTTTTCATACTATATTCCCAATTCTTTCATGATTTTTTTTACAATATCAGATTCGTTCTCCTTAAATTGCTCTAGCTCCATGCTAAAATCAAAATATAGGTCAGCTGCTTTTTCTAAATCCTCATAGTCAAAAGTCTTGCATTCCACATCCATTTGTCTTTTTAAAGCATCAATTGTGCTTTCATCTTTTTTGGCTTTTCTCCGAAGCATTCTTCGCAACCTAATTTCTTCTTTTGCATTTAAAAAGATTAACCTAAAAGGCAACTCATACTTAAACATCTCAAGTTCTTCAACTGTGCGTATTCCAGTAATAATACAATCTTTATCTTCACTCTCTCGTATATTTTCTACAATAATTTTAGGAAAATAAAGCTTCCCATAATGTTCGTCACATTCACTCCTAATTTGCCTTAATGTAGTTCTATCAGTTGGTCTTCCTTGCTCATGGGCAATTTTCCGTATAATATCTCCCATACTGTATTTTTTGTATCCGTATAGATGGCTAATACTATCGCCTAACACATCCTGTCCAGAACCACAATACGCCGCTGTTCCAATCACCATATTACTAATATTCTCCTGGTATATTGTAATTGACTCATTTAACAAGTCAGCTACAATATACGTTTTCCTTTCTATCAACCTTCTTCAATCCGTGGTTGACTACGGTAAATGTAATTTGTAGAATTTAAAATGTGAATGTGGATTTGTATTTCTCCTTGTGGCATCGACTACTTTTGAAAGGTTCTCACCACACCTTACACCAGAATAATGATGAGTTAGATGAGTCTTTGAATTCGCATATTGCACCAGGATTTATGGTCTAAGGATCGTGGATAACACATCACAGTATTTACAGAAAGGACGCATTATCATGATTTTAATCGGAATCGACATTGGCAAACTCAGTCGCACTTTCTCCATCGTCTCCGGGAAGACCAGCGAGGTCCTTGTGGAACCTACTGCTTTCTTCAACAACCGACAGGGCTTTGGCTTCTTCTATGATACGTGTAAACCTTATGAGGACGAAGACATCCTCATCAGTATGGAAGATACCGGCCATTATCATTTTGCCCTGCTTAAAGACCTGCTGGACAGACACTGTTCCGTGGCCCTCATCAATCCCATCGTTACAGACCTGACCCGCAAAATGCAGGGCGGGGTTTCCAAGAACGATAATCTGGATTCGCTGACCATCTGCGACGTCATCTCTTCTTCATCACGCAGGAAGCCTTACCGAATCACAATGGTAAACCGCTTCGACCTTTATGAGCAGAGGCAGCTTACACGTCACCATCATAACCTGAAAGAAGAACTGAATGTCTACACCAACAGGCTCCAGAAGTGTATTGACATTGTTTTCCCGGAGTTCAACAGCCTGTTCAAATCCAAATACGGCATTGTCTACATGGGGATTCTGAAGAATTTCCCCACTGCCGCTAAAATCGCATCTGCGGACATCCGTATCCTGCGTAAGTGCTTTGAAATCTCCGGCAGGGGCAGGCGCATCCCGCTTACTGCGCAAGAACTTAAAACTGCTGCAAAGAACTCTGTCGGGCTCGCATCCGCCGCTGAGGAAATTCAGATCAGACATCTCATATGCCAGATCGAGCTGATCAAGGCGCAGATCACGGAAATTGATAAAAAAATAGAAGAGTTCAGCGTCCAAACCAACTCTCCTATTATCTCAATACCGGGAATTTCCCATTTCTCCGGCACCTCCATTTTATCGGAATTGGGAGATATCCGCAACTACTCAAATGCTGCAAAGATCATAAAATTTGCAGGAGTCGCCCCGTATGAGCATCAGTCAAGCCAGTACAAAGCCGAACATACTGCCATTTCCAAGAAGGGTTCCAGGTATCTTCGGAAAACCCTTTATCAGGTCATACTTCCCGTTATCAAAAACAATGAAGTATTCAGGGAGTATTACCTACTGAAACGGTCGCAGGGCAAAGGGCATCGCTGTGCTCAGGGACATTGCATCAGAAAACTGCTGCGGGTTATCTACCATTTGCTGTCCACCGGGCAGCGGTTTGATCCGGCCCTGCTTCGATAACACCTTTTACTTTCATACGAAACAGCTTCATTCCAATGATGAGGTCTATTTGTCATGCCATTTTTTAGCCACTATTCACTTTTCAACGTTCAAATTACATTAGTTAACAAGTTACAACTTTTTAAGGCTAAATCTACATATTTTTCTTGACTTTTATATAGTTAGCTTTCATATTCAGGAAATCTGTGGTGACTCATCATACCACTTTCCAATTATCTTCTTTAATTTTTAAAACCATTTTAAATACGTTATCATCGTTATTTCTCCTAACTATGCTGTTATTGAAAATCATAAAACGTTTTAGGCATTTTAATATCGTCGTCTAATCGACTAATTAAAGTTTTAAGTGTTTGATAATATAGTCTTGAACTATCTGCTTTAAAATAAGGATTTATAATACCTGTATTACCCGTCATTGAAATGACTTTACTCATTGCCATACAAATATCCATAACACTGCATTTTACATCAATTACACTACTTCCTCGCACTCTTCCCTTCTGTCTATCACCTATATTAATAGTGTATATACCAAGGCTTGGTGCTTCAATAATACCTGACGATGAATTTCCAATTAAGCCAATAGAATTCTTCAACAAGTAATGATACGCGTCAGTGTGAAGATTTTCAAAGTAATATGCATTACGTTCCCTATCAACAAACTTGTTAATTTCATTTCTTATAACTTCGGAATGTGTATCAGCGTTTGAGCCTAAGAATACATAATCATATTCCGAGTATTTCTTAATAGCACTTAGTATTTCTTTAACTTGTGCCTGCACGTCAACATACATCAATGTTTCAGGGTGATAAAGAATTACAAAGTATTTTTTTTTCGAAATAGCACTAATAATCTCTGGAACATTATTAGTATCAATATATAAACAGTTTTCTGCACCTAGCGCGCCTAAAGAAAACACTCTATCTGGTGCCTCGCCCAACTGAATTACTCTGTTTCTATATTCATCAGTCGCAGTAAAATGATACAGACTCATCTTCGTAATCGCATGACGAATAAATTCATCATAGTTCCCAAATGTAGCCTCGCCACCATGTATATGTAAAATTGATATCTTTTGCATTGCTGCGGCTATAGCGATTGGTAGCATCTCGTACCGATCCCCTAAAATCATCAATAAGTCAACCTTATTATTATAGAAGTATTCTGCAAATTTATCTTGCGCAACAGACATACAATGTAACACTTTAACATCTGTAGTTGTGTCAATCGGAATTTCTATTTCTGCATCCACATGAAAGCCATCTTCATAAATCAATCTCACTTGGCACCCGAAAACATCATCTAACAATGCTCCTGTTGCGAGAATAGAAAGCTTAATCGATTCATCCTCGTTCACTAAATTCAAAAATCGTCTCATGATGCCATAGTCTGCTCTTGATCCTGTTGCAAATACAATATGCTTCATAGTTGTTCACCCTTCAATTTTAACTGCATGCACAAACAAGCTAATTCATAATCTAGTCTAGTATCAATATCTACTGAATCAAATTCAGACATTATATAGGAAAGACCTCTATCACCAAAAAAATGTTTTCTGGCAAGATATTGCATCGGCTTTCCAATAAATATCGCTCCATTAGGGCAATATTCTTTGTATGCCTGCCTTCTATAATCAGAAAAATCCGCATCAAAATGTTTAAGGCTTCCATCTTCCTCTATAGGCTTAATTAGAGCAGCACTATGTCCCGCTTCCTTGACTGAAACAAGAAAATCGTAGTTTTCAAAACATGACTCAAAACGCTCTGCAGCTTCTTTTATATGATACTCATCCCGCAGGGGAGATGTTGGCTGCAATAGAATAAAATAATCTATATCATTCTCTATTCTCTTAATAACATCCTCTATTACCATGAATGTGGTTGCTTTATCGTCAGAGAGATCCTCACTTCGATACATGACCTCAGCGCCAAAGTGTGTTGATATTACGCCATATTCTTCAGAGTCGGTCGATACAATCACTCTGCTAAAAAGATTACTCCTTACAGCTGCCTCAATAGAATACGCCATCAAAGGTTTTCCATTCAATTCTAATATATTTTTATTTTTTAAGCCCTTCGAACCAGATCTTGCTGGGATGATTGCTATTCTTTTCATTTGTCACGCTCTCATTATCTTTACCAATATTTCTTTTAACTTTTTATAACCATCTTTACTGATATGTAATCCATCAATAGTGTATTCCACTCTAAGATTGCCAAATTCATCATCCAATTCTCTTGTATCCACTTGAACCACATATTCAGGTAAATTTTTATCAAAATATGCATTTAGTTCTGTAATAGATTTATTACTTCTATCTAATCTTCCATTGACATGAATACATTTAATAAAATATATTTTAGCCGTTGGATTATTTTCCTTGATATATTCAAATGAAGACTTAATGTTATTAACAATTTCATCCTTTGAATAATCATAAATGATGTCATTTGTGCCGTGCATCACAATATATGTATCGGAACTACAATTAAGCAAGTTTCGATCAAGTATATACTTCTTATACTCAATACTTGATATTCCACGTATCGCACAGTTGTAAATAGTTCTTCCATTTAGTTCACTAATCACCCAATCCTCTAGTTGACTATGCCCTACAAAGGTGATTGAGTTGCTGCAATGTGATCCTGTTATAATCGATTCCTTTTCTTTAATTCTCTTTATAATGTTATTTTTTAAAGTCTTGTCTTTGTTTTCTTTATTCTTGAGTAATAACGCAAGTTCAAAATCGTTTGATGAAGTAATAATACATGATTTCTCCTGAGTCATCTCAATTGCTTGGACATTATCCGTTAGTCTCTTATTCTCATGTATTAGAAAAACTCCTGAGGGTTGAATACACTCTTCAATTAATAGTTCGTATTGTTGCAAAAATGTGGAACTGCTTTGCTTTAAAACTCTAACTGTCGAGTAAGCCATCCCCCCGGTATATTCTGATAGCGCTTTTTTTATGTCATTTGCAGACAACATAATTGCACTACCATTTATCTCCATAATTGTATCAACAAAATTATGTTTGTCCTTATTGCTAGAAAAAGCAACTAGATTCCCAAACTCACTATCTACTATGTGTTTAATGTATGGGGACTCCGTTAAGCATACCACCTTTCGAAAGATTTTAGACTCTAATGCTGCCTTTATTGGGTAAGTAATAACTGGTTTACCAATTAAATTAAGTGTCAATAATTCTTGGCTATTACATGAATCAAGAGCATTGATATAACAGAATCGACTAAGCATAAATTTTGTCCTTTCTTTCCTATATTGTAACGCTACATCACTCTTCCCATTTAAATCCTTCCGCCTCAATCAATGAATCTTCCAGGAAATCTTTTTCTGATATTTTCCCTATAACTTCGTACCATCGCATGGGCGAAATACCATTCCCTGGTCGTTTACAAGTGAGATTTTCCGCAGAAAAGATTTCCCCTTTACTGATATCACGTTTAGCTATAATAGACTTCCTGGCAACAACCTTGTTCTTCTTCTCAGATACAGTTACAACTTTTTTTCCACTCCCAAGCATATCCTCTGCTCGTCGTACATTTTCAACTAGCATTCTCAGTTCTTCAGGCGTTGCTGAAGCTTTATGATCAGGTCCGTCAAAACTTTTGTCTAGAGTAAAATGCTTTTCTATAAACTCAACTCCATAAGCAATTGACATAATTGCCGCCAAATCACCAACACTATGATCGGAAAATCCAATTTCATAATCCAGAAAATTCTTCTGCAAATCTAAAATTGCACTTATATTTACATCATTATCTGGCGTGGGATACTCGGTGTTACAATGAAGAATTGTAATTCTATTTCTTTGATTACCCTGTAATATTTCTATTGCAGTCTTAATTTCGGCAATGGTGGCCATTCCAGTAGATAGAATAATCCACTTATTAGCGGCTTTAATATCGCCTATCCGTTCAAGAAAAGGCAAATTTGTGATTTCACCAGACGGTATTTTCCAAATTCTTTGACCCTCACTCTCCAAAAAATCAACTGATTTCTCATCGAACGGTGTTGAAAAAACTTCCATGCCCAAACTTAACGCATAAGCTCTTAGCTGAATAAAATCATCATGTGACAATTCCAGTTTTCGTGTCATCTCAAGTTGGGTATCATTAATACCCGTAGTAACTTTCTGATATTCTGCCTTTGGTGCAATACGTGATATCAAATCACTCGCATTAAAAGTCTGAAACTTAACTGCATTTACTCCACAATTATATGCTTCAAAAACCATTTTTTCAGCTAATTCTTTTGACCCATTATGGTTACATCCTATTTCAGCGACAATAAAAGCTTTACTCATCCTAACATGGCTCCTTGTTTAATTATTTTTGCAGGTATTCCAGCAACTGTTACCCTATCCTTCACGGGATCTATTACAACTGCACCTGCTCCAACAGTAGACCATTCACCTATAGATACTTGTCCTATCGTAACGGAACAACTGCCTATGAAACTACCTTCCCCAACTATGACATCTCCATTTAAAACCGAATTAGTTGAAATATTCACGTGGTTTAATATTCTACTTCCATGTTCTACAATAGCCTTTGTATTAATAATGCAATCATTGCCAATGACAGCATGACTGTTAATAATAGCCATTTTTCCAATAAAGTTTCCATCTCCGATAGCGGCCAACGGGGATACTATAGCTGACTTGTCTATAATATTTATGACCTTCAAGTTTGAAGCTATCAAACGATCATACCAAAGTTTTCTTCTTTCATTATTCCCTATTGCTATGAAATATGTATATTTTTCTCGATCTACTAAATTTGTCAGATTATTAGCAAGGATGGGATATCCCAAATGTTCTTTCTTTTTACTAAATTCATCAATAAAGCCAACCATCTTATAATTATGATAATCGACTGAATCTAATACAGATTTTGCATATCCACCAGCACCAATTAATATTAATTTGTACACTACAATTCCTTTCCCTCGATTATTCTATTATTTTTAAAGTCACCTATTTGTACCGAGAAAGTTAACTCTTACTTTTTCATTGTCAATAAATAGTTGTCAATACTTTGACAAATCCTTTCTCTGTTTTTTTGAATTTCATTCATAGTCCAGCCTTGCACTTCTATTTCAAAAGCTCTAATTTTATTTATTTCGTTATGAATAATATCATAATCCTCCGCATCTTCTCTAAAACTTCTTGATAATATCGCCATTTTAGATCCAATGCGATAATGTTCCCCAATAATTTGCTCAGCTGGTATTATTCCTTGTCCAAGCTTCGCAACACCACCAAATCCAAACGTGATGTCCCTGGACCTCACCTTCTCAGCCATGTAATCTAGCAATCCCCCACTTAATATTTCGAACATAAAATCCAGTCCCATTCCTAAATGTAAATCATTTAAACCTACGTGAATTTCATCAATTCCGGAAATTTTTAAGATACTGTCTATTCTCGTAAGCGCCTGCGGTGTTTCCAAAAGTAAGCATGTTTTAGCCCGACCATTTATTATACTTATAAAATTTCTTACTTCTTCCGCAGACTTAAACATAGGAAGCATGATTACATCTACACCCATCTCGATGCACCGTTCAATTTCCATTTTGCTATTTTCGTACATGGGGTTAACGCGTACCATTAAATCCGCATCTGGAATAATTTCTCTAATCGCCGGAACATCTTTCAATGTATGATCCGAAATATATGCGTCTTTATTCCTTTGCCGCTCGAATTTACCATTTCTTTCAATATCTACAAAAATACGATTTACTCCAGCTTTAACAGCATTTTTTGCAATTTGCGGATTGTTTGTTATGAACATCAATTTCAACATGATATAAATTATTCCTTTCACAAATTATCAACATAATTATTAATAATCCTAAACTTCTACTATCTCCCCAAACATATTCAACAGTACCATACACCATATATCCGACAAGTATCCATCTTACTGCCCATGTTATAGTAGCTTTCCTTTTGATTGATTTACCTATCTTTTTAAATGCTATGAAAAGAAGGCAAAGCAACAATCCTAATCCCACAAAACCCTCTTCAACTAGATATTGAAGATATAGACTATGTGCATGATTTGCATCAAATGATATTGACGCATTAATAAAATATACACTTTGGAAGTTTCCCGGTCCAATTCCGCATATATAGTTGTGGGGAAGAATCCGTTCAAAAATATCTTCATACAAATTTATTCTTACAATATTTGAATAATTATCTATAGAAAAAACTGAGTTTAGTGTCATCAATATTGCTTGTATTGAAGGTACTGTAATAATGATTACAGATATACTCGCAACTACGACAATTCCGGTTAAAAAAACTTTGGTAGAGATACGTTTCCAAACAATACCTTGCATTATAAAAATCGCTAAATAGTAAATTCCTAATATTGATATTGCACCTCTCGACCCCGTAGATAAAATTCCTAAAATATAGAGAATTTCTAAAAAAATGCCCATCATTCTATTTAAATACTTTTCTGTTTTCAAATAGTAAATTATTGGTAAAAGCGCAGTCATTATTATCGCTGAATAATTAGTTCCAGGTAACCTAACTATATTTGAATTTGTCATTAAAATATTAGCATTAGGGATAATAAAATTCACAAAATATAATACCGAAAGCACTGTGCCGCCATACACAAATGATTTCAGAACTCTATTTTTAGAATGTTCAATATTTACATTTATACAAATTAAGTACAATAAGATAATATACGACCAGGTAATAAATTCATTTATTGAAGCTGCTGGGTTTTCTGATACGAGTGCACAAATTACTTCCCAAAAAATCAATATATAAATACATATCATTATTTTACTATTGCCAAGCCTAACCTTTTGATTCCGAATAATGATAATAAGAAACAGAACTAAAGCGATTCCAGCATTTACATATGGATATGTAAAAAACATGAGTCCTATAAATAAACATACTAAGGTCTCTGGAGTAACTAAAGTTAAACAGATTAAATAAGTTGGAATTATAAGTAATCCGATCATCGGAACATCAATTATTCCCATTGTAGCATACGAAATTGTAAAAATAATCAATACAATTAATCTGTTAATATACCTTTTTATTCCCACCCTATTACTTCCTCCAATGTTGTTTAAAATTTTTTATAATGCACTTTATATTGCTCAAACTATTTTCAGCCTCTTCAACTTTCAAAAAAACAAGTGCACTACCATAACTAACAGTTCCTAATATTACCACTATAATAATATATTGATAATTATTCAAAAATATATATTTTTTCACACTAAGTATAACCATAGTCATAATGATACACGAAATAATCAACTTCGCTATGAATATGAAAAATTTAGAGTCTACGATATTACCTACTGTACTTTTTATTCCTGGATAATAGAGGGGGATTGTTATTATTGCTGCTAAACTAGTTGATAGCGCAAGCCCTCTATAACCCATTGACCCTATTAGTAAAAAATTTAGTATAATATTAACGCCTATATTTATTGCACTAATCCACATGCATTTTTTTGTATCCTGTATTGCATAATGATATTTTAGCAATATGTCCCTTAAACCTATTGCCGTCATTCCAATAACATACATTATTAACGCCTTACTAGTAATTTCTATTGAATCAGTTCCAAAAGAGCCCCGACCAAATAAAAGTTCTACTATATTTTCTGCCACTAGTATTACACCTATCGTTGCTGGTAAAAAAACCATTAAAGAATAACGTACTGATTCCACTAGTTTAATCTTTAATTCAACAAAATTTTTCTGCACGGCCAGTTTAGCTAATATCGGATATAGTATTGTGATAACACCTGTATTCAACATCATTATTATAAATGTCTTCAATATATTAGCATAGTATAAAGAAGAAATACTCCCCGTATCAAGCATTGAAGCAAAGCTTTTGTCCACATAAGCATTAATTTGGGTAAGTGCACCACTAATAAACATGGGAATAGCCAACTTTAGTGTTCTTTTAATTTCATCAGTACAATTACCATTAAATATAAATTTATGCCCTTGTTTCACAGACCAAATAAATACAACTAAAAAATACGTAATATCAGCAAAAACATATCCATATATCAGAAAAATTGCTCCAGTAAACCCTGCAATTATAGTAAATACTATCTGCATACTACTATGAAATAGCATTGCAAATGCTGCATATGAAAATCTATCATTACATTGCAAAAAGGCTACGTATATATTTAAAAGGGTAAGAAAAAGCGTATCCCAAACAGCTATACGAAAATAGTTTATAGTCAGAGAGAAAACATATCCTTCATATCCGGGAGCCATTATTTGTACAATCTGCGGTGAAAAAAACATTCCTATCACAATACAGATAAGGCACATTATCCCCAGCAATACAACCAAATACGTTGTATATCCGTCCGCTGCCCTCTCATCTTTTTTTTCTCTTATTTCTGTATACAACACCATATACGCAGGTGCAATAGTTGCTAAAAAACCAAATAAAATTGACGGAATACTAATAGCCATCAAATATGCATCGACTTCTGTAGAAGTACCGAAAAAATATGCAATGATTGCCTCTCTAACAAACCCAAAGGCTTTCGATATCAAAGTCATCAAAGTAATGAATAGTGCCACTTTTCTTTTTGACATCATCTCCTCCATATTTTATTTCCTAATGATTTGCCAAGTTATATTCTCACGAGCATCAGATAGATTACTTATCTTCTTTCTACCTTCTTTTAAAAAACTATAAGTTATACTATTTTTATCGAGAAGCTTACATATTGTCGAATCCAACTCATCTAACAAGCTAACCTTAACTGCTATTCCCTCCTTGCAATAGTCAGGATTATATATTTTATTTTTTAAATTAATCACAATTAAAGGTTTATCCATCATTGCAGCTTCTAGTCCTGTTGTTGAAAACGTGGTGATGACTAAATCTGATAGGTTGATGTAATATTTGACTTCGCACTCTTTGTCAATAATAAGATTATTTAAAGGCCTACAATTTGTATCGAAATAATTTTCTTGATTTGGATGAAGTTTTATGATAAAAAGTGTAGTCTTCATTTCTTGTGCCAACTCATAAAGTTTATGATATATCTCTTTTTGATTCTCCCCATTCTGAGTCATAAAGGCGATAACATTAGTAAATTGATTTGCGCGAAGTTTTTCACTTAAGTATCGTAAAACGCCCCAATCAAGTTCAGTATTTGATTCTAAAACCGGATGACCTGTAGCAATTATATTTTCTTGGCTAAGTTTTGGATTATTTTTAATAGCTATTTGTTTAAAATGTTCGTTCATCACACATAGAGAACATTCATACGATACATTCTTTGTATCTCCTGGAACATCTTCAATCCTTACAACTCTAATCCCTAAATCGTTTGCCGCTAATGCTGCTGCTTTTTCCATACGTTGTCCGCAAGTTACTATTAAGACATCAGGACTCTCATACTCAAGAATTCTTTTCATTGTTCTAATTGGACAAAAAACATTACGCCCATTGATTCTATACATTGTTAGTGCCTTTTCGAGATTATCAACAGACTGAAGTAAATCATAGAAACTTATTCCAAGATAAGTTTCTATATCGTTGTATTCCAAACCTGAGTTTACATTGAAACCTGTTTCAGCCAATATTTCACCATATTTCATAATCTCATCTCTATAAGGAAATAAATGCAAATAGTTTACTATAGTATTATATGGTATCCCCGCCTTTTTTAGTAAAAGTGTACTTGATGTCAAGGCTAAAATATTTATCTTAACTTTCTCTAGTTTATTTAATGTTGGATATAATGATTTGACAATTGCTGCATGACCTCCGCCATAAGTAACAAATAATATTTTCATACTCTTTTTATTCCTTTTATCATATATGTAATAATCGATCTATATATAATTTCCCTTACTCCCTATCTTGTGCTAATTTATTTGGAATCTTAATACGCATTATTTTTTCTTAAAACAACACCAATGGTCAATATTATTACTCTAAGATCGGTCAGAAAACTAATATCATCTAGATACTTGTTTTCCCAATACTCCTTCTCTTCTTTTGTTAAATCACTTCTTCCATGAACCTGGGCATATCCAGTAATCCCAGGTTTTAACAGGAATTTTCTGTCTAGTGAGTTCTGATAATCCTGTTTGACATTAGGGCGATACCCGATGAAACTCATATCTCCTTTTAGGATATTCAGTATCTGTGGTAGTTCATCCAAGCTAGTTGCTCTAAGAACTTTTCCTATACTCGTAATCCTTTTATCTCCTTTTGATGTTGATGTAGGTCCAATTTTATCTGCATTATTAACCATTGTTCTAAACTTATAAATAATGAAAGGCTTATATCCTTGCCCCATGCGTTCTTGCTTATAAATAATAGGGAATCCTGATATAATAGCAATAATCGTTCCTATAATAGCCAATATTGGACTCAATATGACTAGTAATATTACTGCCATAAAAAAATCCAAAGTACGCTTAACACAAGTGGCATATATCCCGTGTTTAATAATTAAATTATCCATTTTTCTCCTCATAATTACAATCTACTTTTACCAAACTCTATTTTAGATACGTTACACAGAGACTTGATGCATGAAAAGATTTATCATGTTTTTTGTCATCAAGTCCGCAGGATCTATATTCACCTCATCCCAAGGATAATGTCCATCTCCCATTGCCGAGACCGCCACTTCATTTATCTCGAGAAAAACAACCTTTCCGTCTAATCTAACTATTAAATCATATCTAATAAAACCAATTAGCCCCAACTTTTCGGTTATATTTACTGCTGCAACCCTTATTTCATTTTTTAGCTTCTGGTTAATATGTTTTTTTCGATCATATTTTACATCCATGTTTTCAAAAAATCTCAGATGTTCAACTGCAATTTTATTAACATTTGACATATCTAGAGCATCTGTTAAACCAATAAAACTATGACCATCAGAAATTACAGGAATGGTATATTCTATTCCCGTAATAAATTCTTCCACAATTGCCTTACCGCCTGCGCTTAAATTCTCTTGAATTAACAGCTTCAACTGTTTAATATTGTTTGCTTTTGCGGTTCTAACAGCATCATTTTCTGATTTCACTACACAAGGTAATTTTACAGATAAATAATCTATCTCATTAAAACTATCAACTGAATCTATCACTATATAATTAGGCGTATCATATCCAAGTTTTCTGATTTGCTCATAGGCCATAACTTTATTTTTCCCGTAAATTGCTTTATAAGGGTCTATAGAAACGCAAAATCCATCATCAAATAAAACTTTAGCGATCTCATGTGCTAAAATGTGTCCAGTTCCCATTAGTAAACAATCTGATTTTTCTTTTATAAGCTTTGTAATTCTATCTTTCTCATGTAAATCAATCAAATAATTTTCATCAGCAGTTCCGTAGCCACTATCACTTACTTTACCACAAATCAAAATTGTATAGCATTTATTTTTTTTGCATGCATTTACTAATGCTTCTCCGCTTGACCCACCGATTATTGCTACTTTTATTTTCTTAATCATGTTAACTTGACTCCCTTTAAATTCTCCGTAAATCTTTTTATCTATCTTTGGATCACATAGCTATTATATTTTTCAATATCACAGATTTTGTCATATTATAGTTTTCTAAAATCTGCATGATACAAAATATTTTCCAATATGTCTACACTATTCTCTAAGGTAAAAAAGTTTAACGCACGTTCTCTCGCTAACTCCCCCATTTCACTTCTCAACCTTTTATCTGATAATAGGTATTCCAGTCTAGCTCTATATTCATCTATATTTTTTACCAAATATCCTGTTTTTCCATCTAAAACAATATCTCTAATCCCACCAATATTTGTAGCAATCACAGGTGTTTTCATAATCATTGCCTCAGTTAACACCATTCCAAAAGTTTCTATAGTTTTCTCTTCATCTACTAAATGAGAATAGATATCTAAACTTTTCATTATTGCAGGTATATCAGTCCGATATCCTAAAAAAAACACTTTATCTTTTAAATCTGATAAAATAAAATCTTTCTCAATCCTTTCATAGACCGTTGTATTACCAACAAAGAGTAAATAGAGATTTTTATATTTTCGTAAAATTGGTTCTATGATTTTGTAATAATCTTCTCTCCCCTTTTTCCCATTCATTACTGTTCCGATAAGAATGTCATTATCAGTCAATCCTAATTCTGCTCTAATATATTTGTAATCACAATTGTCATAGTTAAAAATATTCTTATTCAGAGTGCTAGGGTAATTAACAAATATCTTAGAAGCCGGAACACCACGAGCCACCATTACAGCTTTATGCCCTTCAGACATGCTTACCAGTTTAAATGGTAAATATTTCTGTATCCATTCTTTTCCAACACCCAAAACAGCACTTGCTATTGACACTTTACGTTTCATCAATCTAGTTGCCAAGTATCCGATTATTGTTGCACCCGGATTAAATCCAAATATTGCAGAAACATTATTATTTTTAACAAGACCTCTAATCATTAAAATATCCGCTGGTATCTTAAGTAAATTTCTTTTTTCAACTAAAAGATTGTCTCTCACATAACACTGTGCACCAAGATTTTGAATATTTTCAACATATTCTCCACCTCCAACTACAAATATTATGTTATATCCCCTGTTAATTAGTTCACCTATAACAGAACTTATTAAAGACCCTGGACCGCCTTTATTTACTTTGGACCTTATAATCATTATTACGGGTTTCAAAATTTTTCCTCCATTCTCCATTATGCGTCAATTGCTTTCGCGAAACTACAAATGAATAATCGATTAACAGCCTACTTTTTCTAGGCTATTTCTATGTCAGATTCTTTTTCTAGGACGCTATTATCAATCGCCATTGTGTATCCTTGTTTATTCTCCGTAATCACATACCCAGGGCACACTTCCGCCACCTTCTCTTTGATCTGAGGGTCGTTTTGGTATGCGGCTTTGATCAGCGCCGCTAGATCCGCTTTGAACTGCTGCGCATCCATCGGGATCGGGCTGCCGATGTGGATCAGCTCGTTCTCCGTGCGATGAAGGCCTTCCTCGTCCATGAGGATTTCTTCGTGGAGCTTCTCGCCGGGGCGCAGGCCTACGATTTTGATCTCGATGTCCTTGCCCGGGATGTAGCCCTGCATGCGGATCAGGCTCTCGGCCAGATCGTAGATTCGAACCGGCTTTCCCATGTCCAGGACGAAGATCTCGCCGCCGCAGGCGTAGAGACTGGCCTGGAGGACCAGGGATACGGCCTCCGGAATGGTCATGAAGAAGCGGGTGATGTCGCGGTGGGTGACGGTCACAGGACCGCCCTCCTCGATCTGTTTCAGGAACAGAGGCACCACGGAGCCGCTGCTGCCAAGCACGTTGCCGAATCTGACTGCGGCGAAGTGGGTCGATGATTTCCGTGCGTAGCACTGGATGATCATCTCGCAGATGCGCTTTGTCGCACCCATGACGTTGGTCGGCCTGACCGCTTTGTCAGTAGAGATCAGGACAAAATCCTTCGCCTGATACAGATCTGCCAGCTTAGCCGCATTGAACGTGCCCAGGCAGTTGTTCTTCACAGCCTCGCAGGGCGAATCCTCCATCAGCGGCACGTGCTTGTGGGCAGCCGCGTGATAGACAATCGTTGGCCGATATGCTTCGAAAACGGATTTCAGCTTATCGTAATCCCTTACGGAACCGATGAGCACGCGCAGTCTGTCCGCGCCGTATTTTCTCGCCAGCTCCTGCTGCAGGTCGTAGGCGTTGTTCTCGTAAATATCAAAGATAATCAGCTGCGCCGGCTCCTGGGCCATGATCTGACGGCAAAGCTCC
>URXI01000004.1 GCA_900551775.1 uncultured Eubacterium sp.
GATTACGCCGGCTTACGCAGGTAATGCTTCACGCAGCAGACATCCCCGTACCGTAGCCGAAGAAATCAGACGAGCAGCGAAAAGAGCGCTGTCCATTTCCAAAGGGCAGTGTTACCCGAAGATGCCGAAAACCTTTCAGGCAGAAATCTCCTTTTTCAATCATCTGCGGGCCAGGGGCGCATCTTTTTACCCGGGGGCGCGGCTGAAAGAAAGTCATATCGTGACCTTTACCCATCAGGACTGGTACGAAGTGCTCCGCTTTTTCTTTTTTGTTTTAAGTGATAATTTAGTATGAGGTATGACGATGAAAATAACAAAGATACAGATAGAAAAGTTTTCGATTCCCTTTACAGAGCCTTTTCAGGTGGCCTTCGGACTGATCACCGATAGCGAAAGCTGGACAGTGAAAGTGATGACTGATGAGGGGGTCTACGGTCTTGGTTCGGCTGCGCCTTTGGGATTCGTCACGGGAGAAACCATGGATACCTGTTATCTGGTTTTAAAAATGCTTGCAGAGGCGATGATTGGGCGTGATCCCATGGATATCCAGGGAGCTCACGCTCTGATGGACGGTTTAATTTACGGAAACGGGTCTGCCAAATGTGCCATCGACACAGCTCTTTATGATATTATTGGGAAAAAGAAAGGACAACCATTGTATCGCCTGCTGGGCGGAACAAATCCGACGGTTTATAACGATATTACCATCGGAATTGACGAGCCGGCAAAAATGCGTGCTGAAGCTGAAAAGCATGTAAGAGAAAGAGGCTTTCGTATTCTGAAAGTCAAAACCGGCATTGATCTGCAACGAGACATCGAAGCGCTGACGCAGATCCGACAGGCAATAGGAGAAGAGGTCCGTATCCGTGTAGATGCCAATCAAGGATATGATCTGGAAACTGCGCTGACGGCCTGCAAAGAATTGGAATCCTTAGGAATTGAGGCGATGGAGCAGCCTTTGCCTTGGTGGGATTTTGATGGAGCGGCGGAACTGAAACGCAGAAACGAGACGACAGTAGCTCTGATGCTGGATGAATCGATTCATTCCCCTCACGATGCCAGCAGGGCAGCAAAGCTGCAGTGTGCGGATTATTATAATATTAAACTGATGAAGTGTGGAGGCCTTTATCACGGTCTCCAGATTGCGGATATCGCGGAGGGAGCAGGCGTCTCCTGCATGGTCGGATGTATGCAGGAGAACAAGATCAGCTTGACGGCAGGTATCAGTCTGGTGGCTGCGAAGAAAGCTATTATTGAAGCAGACTGTGACAGCTTTATATTTTTCCCAGGAGATGATGACGGAATTGCAGGCGGCTTTACGCGAGAGGGAGGCGTTTTCACATTGACAGAAAAACCGGGTCTGGGCATTGAGGCGGATTTTTAGGAGAGAGATGGATGGTGCAATCGGAATAATCGGCGGTATGGGTCCCCTGGCTACGGAACTCTTCTACAAAATGGTCACAACCCATACAGCAGTTCAAAGTGATCAGGAGCATGTCAGAATGATTTTACTCAGCGATACCTCTATGCCGGACCGGACTGCCGCAATTATAAATGGGGATAGCCAAAGAATCAGAGAACAGATGCTGCAGGATGCTTTGTTTTTGCAGGATAGCGGCTGCAGAGCCCTGGCAGTCACTTGCAATACGGCTCATTTTTTCATAGATTCCATTGAGAACGCTCTAGACATTCCCGTGATTCACATGATTCGAGAGACGGCTCTTGAAATGAGCGTGCTTTATCCAGAGGGGAAAATCGGCGTCATGGCGACCCAGGGGACGATTGAAACAGGCCTGTATCAGCAGGCCTTGTCCTCCTGTGGTCTAAAGCCGTACATACCGAAAACTTCGATTCAGAAAGAAATCATGTATCAGATTTACGAGCGGATAAAGGCAGGAAAGTTTTATGATCCAGTACGCTTTCGGCTGATAGAAGAGGATTTCAGGAATGCAGGCTGTGACTGTGTTTTGCTGGCATGTACGGAGTTGTCGGTAATCAGGGAGCAGGAACATCTGAACAACTGGTTTGCAGATCCCATGGAAATCCTGGCAAAAAAGGTAATTCTCTTTGCAGGAAAAGAATATAAGGAGTAAAATAGATGGAAAGAGCTAGTGCATGGCAAAGTTATGACGAAGGGCAGCTGCAGCAGCTGGAAGTCCTTTGCACAGAATACAGAGCGTTTCTGGACAGAGGAAAGACAGAAAGAGAATGTGTGAGCATGGTTGTTTCTATGGCAGAAGCTGCCAGATACAGGAATCTTGAGCAGGTGATCAGAGACGGTGAATCTCTGAAAGCAGGAGACAAGGTTTATGCGGTCTGCATGGGAAAGGCCGTGGTTCTTTTTCGGATAGGTAAGAAAAATATAGAAGAAGGGATGAATATTTTAGGCGCGCACATCGATTCGCCCAGACTGGATGTGAAGCAGAATCCTCTTTATGAAGACGCTGGCTTTGCATATCTGGATACCCACTATTACGGCGGAGTGAAGAAATACCAATGGGTAGCCATGCCTTTGGCAATCCACGGCGTGGTGGTACAGAAGGACGGGCAGACTAGCAGCGTGATCATCGGTGAAGTGGATGATGATCCCGTGGTAGGAATTACAGATTTGCTGCCCCACCTTGCAGCAAAGCAGATGGAGAAGAAGGCTTCTGTAGTCATCGAAGGAGAGAATTTGGATGTGCTCATCGGCAGTAAGCCCCTGGCGGGGGAAGAGAAGGACCGTGTAAAATCCAACATCTTGAAACTTCTGAAGGAAAAGTACCACATGGAGGAAGAGGACTTTCTTTCTGCCGAACTGGAATTGGTTCCGGCTGGAAAGGCCAGAGAGGCGGGTATGGACCGCAGTTTGATCATGGCCTATGGACAGGATGACAGAGCCTGTGCCTTTACTTCTCTGAAAGCCATGCTCGATACAAGAGAAGTGGAAAAAACGGCCTGCTGCATCCTGGTGGACAAGGAGGAAATCGGCAGTACAGGTGCCACGGGAATGGCGTCCAGATTCTTTGAAAACACAACAGCTGAGGTGCTGGACAGAATGGGAGAGTACAGTGATCTGAAACTGCGCAGAGTGCTGGCTGGCTCCAATATGCTGTCTTGTGATGTCAATGCTGCCTACGACCCGCTCTTTGCCGATGCCTTTGAGGAGAAGAACGCGGCCTTTGCGGGAAGAGGGATGACCTTCAGCAAGTATACGGGATCAAAAGGGAAGATCAGTTCCAATGAGGCCAATGCAGAGTATATCGCCCGGATCAGAACCATCATGGATAATGCAAAAGTCCACTATCAGTTTGCTGAAATGGGGAAGGTGGATAGGGGCGGCGGGGGAACTATCGCATATATCCTGTCACATTTTGGCATGCAGGTCATCGACTGCGGGGTTTGCGTGCTCAATATGCATGCTCCCTGGGAAGTGACCAGCAAAGCAGACATTTACGAGACAAAGAAAGGCTATGAAGCATTTTTGAAAAGAATGTAATAAATTTTAAGGAGAGATGAAGTATGACGTGGTTAAAAGAATATCCAAGAGAATATTATCAAAAATACGAAAGAGTCCAGGTACAGAGAGACTATGGATGGTATCAGGTTTACAGGCTGCCGGGAAATGTGTACGCCATCTGTGAACCCCAGCATTTTCAAGAAGTGAATTTCTTCCTCATCATAGGAGAGCGCCGGGCGCTGCTGCTGGATACCGGCGAAGGATTCTGCCCCGTCAGACCTTTGATCGAGGAACTGTATAGCGGAGAAATCATCGCCTGCAACAGCCATTTCCACTTCGACCATATCGCCTCTAATTACGAGTTTCAGCCAATTCACGTCTATGAGGATGATTACGTCAGACAGGTAGCTGGCAGCGGTCTGCCCAAGGAGGCCTTAGGCGCCCAGTTAGACGAAGAGATGTTCCAGTTCGGCTATCCTAAGACACTGGACGTAGAGCACTTTTACATCAAACCGTATGAGACGGTGCCTGTGGCGGACGGCCATGTCTTTGACCTTGGCGGCCGCAAAATAAAGGTCTTACATACGCCTGGTCACAGTAATGACTGTATCATGCTCTATGATGAAGAAAATAAAATTCTCTTTACGGGCGATACCTTTTATCTGGGAGCCCTTTATGCCCACTTTGACTGTGATGAATTCGGCCATGGCAGTGTGGAGCAATATTGTGAAACCATGAAACGTCTCGCGGCAGAGATTCCAGAAGACGTAAAATTGTACTGCTCCCACAATGACTTTATCGCAGACTGGCATAAACTGCAGGAAACAGCCGATGCACTTCAGCATATCATCTGCGGCGAAACGGCAGGGGAGAAAGAAGTATCCATCGGTCATACCTATCTGGAAGGCGGAAAAACAATCAGTGAATACCCATGCGATGGGTTTTCCATTGTCTATAAGACGACAGAGGTAAAATGAGCGTGCGCGCTATATTACCGGTATCTGTATTTCATACAAAAACTCGTTATCCAGATCTGTGAGATTGTCGTCGATGTGATTGATCTGCATGGCGTTGCCTGCAATCTTCAGACCTGAAACCTTGATGTGGTCTAACAGTTTTCTTAAACAATCGGCGCGATTCCACATTTTCCCCTCGTAGTAGCCACAAAGAAAGGTTCCCGCAGGGATAATTCTAGAAATGTCTGAATATTCTTCGGTCTCATGGGTGTTAATGAAGGCAAAAGCGATGGCGCTGCCCAAAAGTTCTCCAGCAGCTAACTCCTCCATCGGGATGAAGGCGCCATGGGTACAGCAGATCATGCCTGGCAGTGAACCTGTAATGGACTTCTCCAGCTGCCTGCTGGCAAAATATTTGTCGTCGTTATCTTTGATACAGACGCCGTAAGTGATGACTGCCCTTTGGGGCAGTTTTTTTTCTACGATTTCGTTCAACTCGAAACGCATATTATGATTGACTTTTAACGTGTTGACTTTGCTCTGCAGATATTTTTTCTTCTTGCTCAGTTCGTCCAGTTCTGTTTCGATATCGCTCAGCTTTTTTTCCAGAATACTGATGGATTTATTGACGTTTCTGTTATCCAGATAGTCTCTGATCTCCTGTATGGACATGTGCAGCGCCCGTAAATCCTTGATCAGGACCAGGGTATAGATCTGATCCAAGGTATAATATCGATAGAGAGAGTCGGGTTTGACGATGGCGGGCTTGAATAAATCGATCCGGTCATAGTGCTTTAGGGTGTTGATGGGAATATCGACGATTTTCGACATTTCGCTGATAGAGAATGCTCGTTTCATAAATAGACTCCTTTCCCCATGAAAGACGGTTCCTTCTACTGCTTATATTATAAACTCGTGACCTGCTCACAAGTCAACAGCAAGTTGGAATTTTTCGACGATCTTCTGAAAACAAGAGAATACAACTCATCTCGGCATCCGTTTTTCCTATAGATGCTGTTGACTCGGCAGTTACTCACTGCATTAAACTGAAAACAACAAACGCAGAAAGGAGCAACCTATGAAACAGGAAACAAACATAGAACAAATTCCGTCAAAGGAAGAAATCTTTTTCTGGATTGAACACTTTGCAAGCTTTGGCCATCGCCGTTCTGGAACGGAAAACAATCTGAAATCTGCCCGTTACATCGCAGACAAGTTCAGAGAGTTTGGTCTTGCAGATGTACGCTTTGATCATCCGGATGCAAAATTTTTCTTCCCGCAGGAGTGGAACCTGAAGGTAAACGGGGAAGAGATACCTTGCTATTTCATCAACTATACCAATTACTCCGGCGAAGTCGGTGTGTTTGACACTGGTGAAATCGCTGCGGAGATGGTATACGTAGGAGATGGAAGAGCAGAGGATTTTGAGGGAGTAGATGTGGAGGGCAAGATCGTCGTAGCTAATAATCGCTGGTATGATTATGACTTGGACTTTTTTGAGCGATACCATGCGTCAGATAAATGCTGGTGGTATGATCCCAGAAATACGATTACGTCATATAAACAGTATATCCACAAGAATACCTATGACCCAAATACCTTCCCCCAGAACTACTGTGATGCAGTGAACAAAGGCGCCGTGGGCTTTATCGGCATTTTGACGGATAACTGCAATCATTATGAACACTATAACGAGAACTATTCCCAGGCCTTTGCCAAATTCCTCGACCAGGAGAAGTATCATTTTGATACCATGTACAAGCCTGGACTCTGGGTGAATCGGGACTGGGGAGAGCATCTGAAGCGCGTCATCGCAGAGGCAGGCGGCAGTGCACCGGCTGTCATGCACATGAAGAGCAAAGTCGAGGCGGGACATGCCAATGTGGTCAGCGGCATCCTTCCCGGTATGTCAGACGAGGTGATCCTGGTCCATTCTCATCACGATGCCTGTTTTCAAGGCGCGATTCAGGACGCATCGGGGATGTCTGTGGTCATGGCAATTGCAAAATATTTTTCACGGATTCCCAAAGAGCAGAGAAAGAAGACGCTGATGTTCGCAGCCATGGATTCTCATTTTTCTGGCTATGCGGGACATGAAGGATTCATCGAGAGACTGCAGAAAGAACAGCGCAATGTCATCATGGACTTCGTCGTTGAACACGTAGCCATGGAAGCAGTGGATGATGCAGCCTGCAAGGAAGAAGAAATGCGCTTTATCGGTGAAATCGGCATGCGCTTGATTTACGCTACGGAAAACGAAAAGATTTTGACGATGCTGAAAGAGGCCATGGAAGAAAACAATTTAGAGAGAAGCCTTGTGGTCCCGTGCATCAAAGGAAAGGCGGACGTATGTTCCGATGGGGACCGCTTTTTCAAAGCGGGAATTCCCGTCATCAGTATCATCAGTCCGGTCATCTATCTGATGGATCCGGTAGACAAGCCAGACAAGGTGGCTGTTGACCAACTGCCGGTCATTGCCAAGACCTGGATTGATATGATTTATGAAGTCTTTGAGCACGAAGGGAAGGAATATACAGAGCAGGAGAACTTGCATTTCTTCGGTAAAAGAGAGGATTAGACATGGATGAAAACACATTAGGCAGGGATCTATTTACCGTCATGAACAATCTGGTTGCCTTTGGTCATCGTTATCCGGGCAGCGACGCAGAGAAAAAGGCGGCCAGGTACATGCTGGATAATCTGCGGGATGGGGGACTTGACGTCACTTATGAAGAGTACGAAGCGAGATGTTATCGTTACAGCCGGCAGGTGGTCAAGGCATCAGACAGAGAACAGACCTTCGAATTCCAAAGTCATCCTATCTGGCTGTCGAAGGGCGGCAGGGTGAAAGCACCTGTCTATCATGCCGGATATGGACTTGAACCTGTGGAAAACTGGATTCATGAGGTAAAAGGGAAGATCGTCTTCATGGAAAGCAAACTCTTTATGACCGTATTTCCTACCCAGCTAGTCAACCACATCTACCGTGCCGCGGAAGATGCGGGTGCGGCAGGCTTTGTCGCCTGGATCGATCTCCCTTGCGGCATGCGCGGAAGATATGACGAGATTCATGAAGACCATTACAACTATGGGAAGATTCCAGGGGCGGTAATCTGCAGAGAAGATGGTCTGCTGCTGGAGGATCTTTACAAAAGCAGCGGGGAAGAGCTGACGCTGGAAATAGAGGGCGACGGAGAGGTCTTCACAGACAAGTCGGGAGATATTTTCGGATTGATTCCCGGCAATGAACACATCCTCGCGATTCAGACCCACTACGACAGCCCCCACAGCGGCGCCGTGGATAATGCGGCAGCCAACGCTGCATGGATACATATCCTGAAGGAATTAAACCGTCTGAAAGGGGATCATCTCACCATCATGATCTGTGGCAATTCGGGTCATGAAAACTGTATCGGTGCCAGGCATTTTATGGAGAGACACAGAGATCTCATTGAACGGACCTATGCTTGTATCAATTTTGACGGGCTTGCCGCTATCGGATACAGTTGGAGCGAACGAGGCGTGATTCCTACGGGAAGAGACGATCTTCGTTTTGTGCACACGTCGGACAATCCCATGCTGCTGAAGATGGTCTGTGAGAAGCTGGAGAAGTACCATATGCTTCCGGCTAACTATGCGCCTCTTTCTACCTCCATCGCCAACGAGGATTTGGAGGGCATGTACTACGATTTGGAAATTCCAACGCTTCTGGTTATCGGTAAGCCGATCTGGTATCACACCGATCGCGATACGCCTGATAAGGTAGAGCCAGAGCAGTTATATCGCGCTGCGGCCTGCCACTACGAAATCATCTTGGAATTGCTGAAGATGGATCCAGAAGAATTGAAGGCAAATGACAGAAGACCCCATGAAGAGGTTGTAAAGAAACTCATTCCCGAGGAAGAGAACGTGATTGAAAAATGCCGCAGTGATCTGGGATATACCTTTAACATCATTCCGCCGCTGCCAAAGGCGGGCGAGCGCATCTACATGTATCAAACTTCCGTGGTTCACGATCCGGGCGTGATCATTGATACTGTCTGGGATTTTGGTGACGGAACTGAGGCAGGAAGAGGACAATTTACCAGCCACGTCTATGAAACCAGCGGCAAAAAGACGCTCACCGTCAGACTGTACGACGACAAAGGCAATGTGGTAACTTACAAGAGGGAATTCTGGGTAAAGTAAACCGTTTTGAAAGGAGGCGGAATTATGGATAATAATAAAGTAAGTGTATGGAACATACTCAAGTTTGGCGGCGCTTTTGTCGGACTGATGATCGGAGCTGGTTATGCCAGCGGGCAGGAAACCCTGCAGTTCTACGGGGGCTTCGGGATTTACGGCATCATCGGCATGGTGATCCAGCTGGGGCTTTATCTGTGGCTGATACCATCGCTGCTGGGCTTTGGCTATGACTCTCTGCAGTCTCCGGACAAAGCCAAGTATCGCTGGTATTGTGGCAAGTATATCGGTACTTTCTTCGATATCTTCGTCCCGATCTATCTGGTCGGCGTCATGTCTGTCATGATCGCGGGGGGAAGCTCGATTCTGCTCAACTATTTCGGCGTGCCGAGGATCATCGGTGCCATGCTCATTTCTGCAGTAGTGGCGCTTACTTACCTTTCTGGCGCAAAGAAATTGATCAGTATCGTCGGCAGCTGCGGTTTGTTCATCATCATTTTCTTGTTCAGCGTCATTGTATATGGGATTATCACAGGCGATGAGTTATCGCAGGCCAACGAACTGGTAGAAAAATATGACGTGCTGACAGGTGCATCAAAATGGTGGATTGCACCGTTTATCTCGATTTCATACTGTGTTTCTACCAGCGTTCCGTTCTTTACCTCCATCGGTGCTTCGGCAAATTCGAGAAAAGAAGCGGTGATCGGAGGCGCCTGCGGGGCAATCCTGATGGGCGGCATCGGTGTACTGTTTATCACGGCGCTGCTTTCTAATATCAGCGATGTCTATGCTGCAGAAATACCGACACTGGTTCTCGCAACAAGGCTCCATCCGATATTTGGAAAACTATACGCAATTTTGATCATCATCGGTATGTATTCGACGGCGACACCGATGATGCAGATGTCCTGTGACGCTGTGCCAGTGAAGAATAAAACGCAGAAATATATCCTGGTTGCCATCGTCTTCGTCATCGGTGTGGTGGCAGGACAGTCCAGCTTCTCCACGCTGATCAATACTCTGTATCCGGTAACCGGCTGGATCGGCTTGATCTTTCTGATCTGCCTGCTGGTGAAGCAGATTTTGCTGAGAAAAGAAAAGACAGAGAAAGCACAATAAATAATAAAAATTGCTGTTGTATTCCCCATACTCTTGATGTAAAATAATGGTAATAAAGAAAGGAGATGGGAGATGTACAATAGCAATGATTATGTAAGAGCGGATTTGCGCTTTCAACGTTTGTTGCGGAGAAGGTATATACAGCAGCTGCGAGGTCTCCCGATAGGGGGACTATCTACCTCGATCATTAAGAACCAAACTTACTACTATAAGGTTTTAGACGGAAAGAAAACATATATAGGAAAGGCCCATTGTAAAGAGGTAGCACAATTGCAGAAGCGCAGATTCATCGAGAACTCTCTGAAACGCATCGATCAGAATTGCGCATTGATGGAGCAACTGATGAAAGGATATCAAAGCGTAGACCCCGAGGAGGTCATGGCAGAAGAAACAAGGGCCTATAAGACGCCGCCGGAATGCAGCTTTTCTATGTCAGGTGTTCACAACGGTAAAAAATGGGGTAACATGCCATATCGTAAATATAAAGGATTTCCCGAAGGGTTGAAGCACAAGACCTTAAAAGGAGAAAAGGTCAGATCAAAGTCGGAAGCGTTAATTGCCAACATGCTATTGTAAAAAACATAGAATATCATTATGAAGAAGAAATAAATGTTGGAGGGAGAACGATCCCACCGGATTTTCGGATTTATGTGAAGAGCCAAAACAAGTTTAAACTCTTGGAACATCTGGGACTCCTTGTAGATGAGGAGTATCGGAGTGATGCTTTGGACAAGATGGAGTTATATTTTTCCAATGGCTACAGACTCTATGATGACATCTTATTCACCTGCGATGAACTTGGATGGTCGGATTAACACTCTCGACATCGGAAAGCTCATTGACGACTACTGCGTGTGATTTGTACAATAGAGTTAGGTTTTTTGGGCTCCTGGAGCGTTGCTCGCGTAACTAATTTGGATTTTGATAAGATATAAGACCAGACGGTATCGATTTTTCGTAGCGTCTGGCCTTTTTCTGCGTTGAGATATGGTAAAAATGGCAGATAGGTTACTTTTCGCAAGTTTTTTCAGGACAAATATGGCGAATTTCCTAAGAAAAATAACCCAAATCCAGTTTATGGAAGGAAAGGTTACGCGAGATTTGTCTGCAACCGCCAAAAAACCTAACCTTATTGTACAGCGGCGGTCGGGCAGCAGCTAACTGACCTGCTATACTAGCGGCGGTCAGCACCCGCCGCCTAATCCCGGAACTGATACTGATACAGCTCGGCGTACATGCCACCGGCTTCGATGAGTTGTTCATGGCTGCCCCTCTCGGCGATGCCTTTGCTGGTCAGGACGATGATCTCATCAGCATTTTTAATAGTGGATAATCTGTGGGCGACGATGATGGAGGTACGCCCGCGGCCAAGCTCCTCAAGGGACTGCTGGATCAGCATCTCTGTGGCATTGTCAAGGGCCGAGGTCGCCTCGTCGAGAATCAGGATTGGCGGATTCTTGAGAAAGACTCTGGCGATGGAGATACGCTGTTTCTGGCCGCCGGAAAGCTTGATACCGCGCTCGCCCACCTGGGTATCGTAACCGTTTTCCATGGTCAGGATGTAGTCGTGGATGTTGGCCTTCTTGGCAGCTTCGATGATTTCTTCATCGGTGGCATCCAGATTGCCGTAGGCGATGTTTTCCCTGATAGTTCCGTTGAACAGAAAGACGTCCTGGGCGACCATGCCGATGTTCTTACGCAGGGCGTATCTGGAAATATTGGTGATATCGATGCCGTCAATAGTGATGCGTCCGGAATCGATGTCGTAGAAACGAGGAATCAGATGACACATGGTGGTCTTGCCGCTGCCAGACGGACCGACCAGCGCCAGGGTCTTACCTTGTTTGATGTCCATGGTCAGATTGCTGATGACAGGCGGTTTGTCCTCATCATTGTCACTGGACTCGTAGCTGAAGGTTACATTCTCAAAGCAGATGTTTCCGTCCAGATGGTCAGGCTCCATGAGGTTTTCTGCGTTTTCTTCTTCTTCCGGCATATCCATGATTTCACAAAATCTGTTGAAGCCGGTCATGCCCTCCTGCAGTTGTTCGTAGAAAGCCACCAGCTTGTTGACAGGGTTTAAGAACATAGTCATATATAAGAGATAGGCGGCAAATTCGCCAGTGTCGATTTTTCCATAGAAGAAAAAGAGTCCGCCGGCAGTCAGGACGACCAGGTAGAGCAGATCCATGAAAAGACCCATTCCGGAATTGAAGATTCCCATGGCGCGGTAGGCTCCTGCACGGGAGCGCTTTAGGTTTTCGTTGACCTGGTCAAACTTTTCGTTTTCGTGCTGGGCTGCTGTGTAAGCCTTTGATACACGAATGCCTGCAATGGCGGTTTCCACATTGGCGTTGATCTCGGCGGTTTTCACCCTCGTTTCCGTAAAGGCCTCGTTCATCATTTTCTTTGTTTTGAAAGCAAAAAAGAGCATGAACGGAAGGACAGCAAAGGTAATCAGGGTCAGAGCGATGTTAATCTGTGCCAGCATGATAAAGGCGCCGATCAAAATGATCAGGGAGAGAAAGAGATTCTCCGGACCGTGGTGGGCCAGCTCCGATACTTCAAAGAGGTCGTTGATCATTCTCGACATGACGGAGCCGGTTTTGTGCTCGTCAAAGAAGGAGAAGGGCAGCTTTTGGAGATGGCGGAACAACTCGCGCCTCATATCTCCCTGGATTCTCACGCCGACGATGTGACCCCAATACTGGATGATGTAGTTGAGGATCGCTTTCAATATATAGATGCCCAGAAGCACGACGGCCCAGGTCACAAAGAGCCGGATGTTTTGATTGGGTACATAGTCATTGATGATGTTCTTTGCAATGACGGGATAAAACAGGTCACAGCACGCCACGATAAAGGCGCAGACCATGTCAATGATAAATAATTTCTTGTGTGGTTTATAAAATCTGGCAAATTTTCGAATCATTTCTTCCTCCTAAGTGTCAAAATCGCATCATAATAAATTGTAGTCAATACCTATAATATACCACAAAAAGCACCCATAAATCCAATAATCAGGCAGGTTTATGAGTGCTTTTTTGATTTTGCTATGATTTGAAGAACTCTGATGCTAAGTGGAGAAAAGCCTCTGCATTGGTGAGCATGGCGGGGTGCTGTCCAGAAGGGAAGAGGTGTATCTTCCTCTTTGGTACCAGTTCAGACATCTGCTGGTACTCCTCCTTCATATCCTGTCGGCACATCTCGTCCTGCAGGCTTCCTGTGAACAATATGGGGACTTCTAGGGACTCTAAGGGCTTGCAAAACAGGGGCAGGTTCTTATCTGCGCATTCCACAAGGGCTTGTGTATTGAGGTCCACAACAGACTCCCAGTCTTCTCCTTGACACCACTCGTAGAACTGTTTTGAAAAAGCATCGTTCTTAGCAGCATTTCTCTCTGCAAGTAAATTCTCTGCAAAGTCATCAGGCAGGCTCCTCCCGTCAAAACTGTCCGCGATGACGCGGCCTACCAGATCGGGACGTTCAAGGGCTGTATTGACGGCTGACCAGGCACCTCCGCTAGTACCGATTAAGTTGACCTTGTCGTAATGCAGATATTCCAGCAGTGCAATGACCTGTTTTGCCTGAGAAAGCCATAAATCTGCCGGAAATTGTCTCACTCTGTCTGATCTTCCATTGCCTAAAAAATCAATTAAAATCACCTGGAATGCGTTTTGATACAGGGGAAGCAGCAATTCGAACATTTTAGATGATGCGGTATCTCCATGGAGCAGCATGACTGCAGGTCCCGACCCCGTGATTTCATAATAGATATTTTTATCCTGATACTTAAAATATGCCATGTGTATACCTCCTCTTACAAAATCATTATATCAGCTGGGATATCACTCAGAAACCTCACACTTTCTCTTAAAACAAAGATGTGCCCGCAAAATGCCGCAGGCACATCTTTCTATTTCTGTTGTTTTATAATTCTCTGTATGCTTTTTTCCGCGAGAAAATACTTCTCTGACAATTGCGCGAGACTCATTCCATCTTGGAAGTCTGCGAATATCTGCCGATTGCGAGAAGACAAGAATCGCCGGGTGTCCGTATTCTCACCCCATCGCTTTCGATTTGTCTTCTTTTTTGGAATGTAAATGATTTGTCCATCCACATACTCCTGCAATTGCTCGATCAATTCCTTTGGCAACAAGTCGATCGGATTTTGATAGCCCATTGTGCACCTCCTAAATTTGATTTTCAGGATTAGCAAAGGCTATTGCTATCTGTACTATTACGTGCTAGCAGCCCTTGCTATGCACAAATTCTATTTCCCATAAGTCAGGCTCCTTTCTTCTACGATAACAGGGTAGCATATTTTGAGAGTCTTGTCACGAACCTTTTCTTTGTGTTACAATGATGCAATAGAATGCAAAGGAGGGTGCCATGAAAAAAATAGCAATCATAGAAGACGATCGGTTGTTCAACGAGGCGCTGTATCAGTTTTTCTTGAAGGCAGAATACGAAGTCAAACGGGCTTTTTCTTTTAGGGAAGGCACTTTGCTGATTGACGATCATCCTGACCTGATGATTATCGACATCAACCTTCCAGATGGCGAGGGGCTGGATCTTTGCAGGCGCGCTCATGATTACAACCATATTCCGGTCATTTTTCTGACTGCCCGCGATGAAGAAGAGGACATGATCCACGCTTTTGACCTGGGTGCAGACGACTACCTGGTGAAGCCGTTTCCCATGAAGGTGCTGCTCAAACACGTAGAAGCCGTGCTCAGACGGACAGAAGAAGACAAAAATCTGTTCCACTATATGGATCTGGCTGTGGATTTAGACAGCAGACAGGTGACTTATCAGGGCAGAGATATCAGGCTGACAGCTAAAGAATATGAGCTGCTGGCGCTTTTGATCAGAAACAAAGGGCAGGTGGTGACAAAGGAACTGATTTTAGATCAGGTGTGGGATCAAAGCGGCGCTTTTGTAGAGGAACACACGATTAACGTAACTCTGAGCAGACTACGGAAGAAGATTGAACCAGACCCGGCAAATCCGATCTTTATCAAAAATGTTTTTGGCCTGGGTTATGTTTTTGGAAAGTAGGGAGAGATGTTTCAGAGGAAAAAAGAAATGGAAGCCTTTTCCGAGGCACTGGAAAAACTCATAAACGGTGAACCTGCTGACCAGATTCTGCATGATGCGGATACCTTGCCGTCAAAAGTCGAGCATCAGATTTTGCGCCTTTCTGATAAGATCAGAGGACAGGAAGAACAGCTGACCAAAGACAGAGACGAAATTAAAGGACTGATCAGTGAAATCGCCCATCAGCTTCGGAATCCACTGGCAAACATGGAAGGATACCTTCAGCTACTGGAAGAAGAAGGTAACAGCAGGGAACAGGAGCTGTCATATATGGAAGCTATCGCCGTTTCAGAAAAGAGAATCCGTTTTCTCACAGAGAGTTTTATCAAGATGGCAAGGCTGGAGAGCAGGGTGATTCAGATCAAGAAAGAATCCACGGTGCTAAAAGGGACATTGCTGAAAAGTATCTTACAGGCGAGAGCAGGCGCAGAAGAAAAAGGCATCAATATTCGGCTTCAAATGGATGAGAGCCTGCAGATTGATCATGATGCCAACTGGCTAAGCGAGGCAGTCTTCAATCTGCTGGATAACAGTATCAAGTATTCGCCGGATCATTCCAGTATAGACATCACAGCACAAATGAACGAAATGTTTGCAGAAATCGCTGTCAGAGACTTTGGCATGGGTATTGAGCGGGGAGAAGAGAACCTGATTTTTCAGCGATTCTACAGAGGGAAGAAGATAACCAGTCAGGAAGGCTTCGGCCTGGGGCTGTATTTGACGAGAGAAATCGTCCTACTGCATCAGGGATTTATGAAAGTCAGCGTACAGGAACAGGGACTGAAGATTTCCATATTTCTGCCAGTTTAAAGGCGAGGCACGTACACCTTGTCTTTTTTCCTGTTTGTAACCACCTTGTGAGTCCTTGCTGTTATGATGAACCTATAAGGTAATAGGAGGTCAGACATGGAAGTTTTAAAAACGACAGACTTAAAAAAGATATACCAGGCGCCATCGGGCGAGGTGAGGGCCTTAGACGGCGTCAATATTTCTATCGAAGAAGGAGAATTCATCGCAATTATCGGATCTTCGGGCAGCGGCAAGACGACTCTGCTCAACATGCTGGGAGGTCTTGACCATCCCACCAGTGGTGACGTTATCGTCAGAGGAAGAAATCTGACGACCCTCAGCAGCGAAGAATTGACCGTGTTTCGCAGGCGGAATATTGGCTTTGTTTTTCAGAACTACAACTTGCTGCCGATTCTCAATGTCAGCGAAAATATTACGCTGCCTCTGAAGCTGGATGGCTTAGGCCGGGATTTGAACTTTTTCGACCAAATCGTGGATGGTTTGAAGTTACGGGATAAACTGTACAGCATGCCATCCACCTTATCGGGAGGGCAGCAGCAGAGGGTGGCCATTGCCAGGGCCCTATCCATGAAGCCGACGGTCATACTCGCCGACGAACCTACCGGAAATCTGGATTCCAAAACCGGAATAGAGGTGGTAGGACTGCTCAAAGCCAGCGCCGCCAAATTCAATCAGACCATCGTGGTCGTCACTCACAATGAGGAAATCGCCCAGATGGCAGATCGGATGATCCGCATAGAAGATGGCAAGGTCAGGTGAAGCAGATGAAAAATAACAACAGAGAAATCATCCGCCTCATAGCCAGGGAAAGTTATAAAGAGAACAGGGGTCGCAACCGCATTCTCATCGGCGCAGTGGCCTTTGTCATCATCATGCTCTTTGGCGTATTCAGCCTCTCCATCGGCAAAATTGAGGCGGATTATCTGCTTTATATGAGGACTGCTGGGACAGCGGCTTATACGACACTGGAGAGGGCGACGGAAAAACAGACGAAAGCGATTCAGGATCTCCCCTATATCAAAGAGACTGGAACCTCAGTCTATCTTGGAAATACGGGCGTCTACACCTGCGAAGTTTTGGATAAAAGTGCCTATGAAATCATGCAGAAGCCTGCCTATACTGGCATTCATGGCACCTATCCGGCGGAGAAAGATGAAATCATGCTGCCTGTCCGCGCCTTGAACGAGCTTGGAATTGAAAACCCCAAGCTGGACATGAAAATTCCTGTGACACTTATGGTCAGCAGCGGAGAAACAATCGAGAAAGAATTCCGGCTCTCTGGTTTCTATACGGAGTACGTGGACCCGTCTGTCGCTCCGCCCAGGGGATTTTGTTCACAAAAATTCCTGGACACGCTGGATATCGACATCGAAGAAAACTCTTTGCTGCTGATACAGCAAAATGACACCCTGGAGGATGAACAAATAGAAGAGAAACTGTATGATGATGTGCCGATGAAAGACGACAACCAGCAGTTCTTCGGCGGAAATTCCATGAGCTATCAATCTGTCTATGACTTGGCAGGCGGTCTCGATACAGGCTTCCTTTTGGCAATGGTCATCTTAATCTGCGCTTACCTGCTGCTGAACAATGTATTACAGATCTCGCTGAACAAAGAGATCCGTCAGTATGGGCTTCTGAAGACTTTGGGAACCACCAAAAGCCAGCTTGCCCGTATCGTCTATCGTCAGGTGACAAAGACGGTTCTCTGGGGAACCGCCATCGGCGCAGCTTGCGGCAGTGCCATTACGCTGTTTATCATTCCAAGACTACTTGCAAGGATGTACCTCCATGGTTTGGGAAGCGCTACAGCTATGATTGCATTTAAACCGTGGATTCTCGTCTTTGCGGTGGCTTTTGGCGCTGTCATCACCTTTCTCAGTGCAAGCTTTGCCATGAGAAAAGTAATCAAAATGGCTCCTGTGGAGGCATTGAAGTTTACGGAGCATGTGACGGATAGCAAAAAAAGAGAGAGGCAGACAAGCGATGGTGGAAATATTGTCCATATAGCGTGGCGGAATATTTTTCGATTTCGCAGGCGATTTGTTATCACTGTACTGTCTTTGTTTCTGGGCATCACCATATCCCTTTGTGCTGTGGTACTCTCTAAAGGGACGGATCAGACCAATCAGATCAACTATGAAAACTCTGATTTCAGCATCATGTCCAATATGAACGCCATGCAGGTGGAATCCTATCATGATGAGGACGTTTTTTTTAAAGATCATTTTAAAGAAAAGGTTGAGGCTTTAAATGGTATTGAGGAAGAGGTCGTTGTTCGTGGCGGCTACGGCAGGGCTTTCAGCGATGAAAAAGCTTTGGCGCCAAGAATCGCCTCATGGGGTTATGACAAAAAGACGTCGTTCACTTTCGTGGTTCAAGCACTCAGTGATAATATCCTAAAGCAGATTAAATCCTTTGCAGAGGAAGAGGGGCTGATGGTAGATGTAGACCGCGTGTTAGACGGAGATGGATTTATCATCCTCCACTATCACAACTTATCGAGGATCATGGCAGAAAAGAGCGAGAAGACCCTCGGCATGCCCATGGATATCTATAACCTGGCGGGAGAACAGACAGGCAGACTCTCCTGCAGCGGGTATTTGGATTTCACCAAAAAAGGTCTGCCAAAATTTAAGACGACGTGGAATGGATCGGGCATTTTGTATCTGCTCACCAGTGAAGAAGGCTTTCGGAAGATGAAGTTGACGGAGCAGACCTTTGGTATTGAACTCAATGTAAGGCCGGATCTGGAGCCGCTGCTGAAGAAACAGATAGGCCAATTGGTTGCCGATTATAACAAGACTGTGGCACACAGGGGAAAACTGGGCGAACATACAGCAGATCAGAAAATGCTTTTATTCAATGCGAAATCGGATGTCATGGAAGCGGCGAAAGATTATCTTGCTTCCAGCAGAATCGTTATGGGGGCACTTTGTACGATTTTGATTCTGATGGGCCTTATAAACTATCTCAACGTTACGATGACGGGGCTGACTCTGCGTCGAAAGGAGTTTGCTGTCATGGAAAGCATCGGACTGACTCGCAGGCAGCTTCGTAAAATGCTGCTGATGGAAGGCGTTTTTTACAGCCTTGTGGTGACGGTGGTGACGCTGATCTTTGGAAGCGCTGCCCTGTTCGCACTCAAATGGATCATGAACCAAAGAATCGCTTATTTTGTATTCAGTTATCCATGGCTCTGGCTGGCAGTCTGCGTCACAGCACTCTTTGCAATCTGTATCTGCGTACCTCTTTTGATGTACAAAAAGGCAGAGAAAGAGAGCATGATTGAGCGATTGCGTTATTATACAGAGTAATTCTGTAATAATTTCGTAAGACATCGTTCACCATTCGATCACAAAATCATACCCATATACTACATATATTTTCTGTATAATGGAACTTGTCAAAAGGGGTTATATAAAATCTAAGACAGTTCAATCTGTCAGGAGGGGAATTTATGAGTGACAAAATGAGTGAAAAAGAGAAGAGGGATTTAATCTACTTGTGGCTGTTAAAGCATGCACACGAGACATCCAGTACCATGACGATGATGAAGTCGTGGTCGCTGGAATCTTAAAAGTACATAGGGAAATCTAAAAGGAGCGGATCACTTTCGGGTGACCGCTTCTTTTTCTTTAATTCTTAAGAATTCTAAAGAAGTTCAACTCTTAATTGTAATATTCAAGTCAATATGATAAGATAGAATCACATAAGAAAATTACTATTGATGAAGAAAAGGAAGGTATAAGATGAATCTGGGGCAGAGTATTGCGACGGGAGTTGTAGTGGCAGTGGGTTTTTTCATAATATGTTTTTTCATAGGAGGACTCTTTCCAGATGCAGCGACAATGATTTTATTTATTGTTTCTTTTCTCGCAGGCTTGATAGTGGCCTGCACCAGCTTGATTATCTATGAAATCGGCAAGTTGAAAGAAGAAGGCAGTAAAAAATAACCCTATTTGATTTGACCATTGCCGAAACAAATAAATTCTGTAAATTTATGGAATATGCTTGCTTTTTCTTGTTGCATGATGTAAAATTATGGTAATAAAAAGCGGGAGGCAATGACCATGGACAGTTTTACTAATCACTTGATTGCAGAGGCAACAGAATATGAATTCAAGAGCACATTAGAGACTAAAAAAGCAAAGAGCTGGCTTAAGACAGTGAGTGCATTTTCTAACGGATTAGGTGGAACAATTTACTTCGGTATTAACAGCGATGGTTCTTTGGAAGGTTTGCCGGATTTACGGAAGGCATCAGAAAAAATCAGTGAATTAATATTGGCAAAGATAGAGCCTGCAGCGTACTTTACATTGACACCAGTCAAAGCGGATGATGGCAGAGCGATTTTAAAGTTAGAAGTCAAAGCAGGAGCGCTGGCTCCGTATTATTATGTCTCGGACGGCAATAGGATTCCATATGTGAGAATGGGGGAAGAAAGCGTACAGGCGCCTCCTAATATTCTCAACGAACTGATCTTAAAAGGGCAGAGAATGTCCTTTGACGCGATGATTACTGAATATAATAAGTCGGACTTCAGCTTTTCCATCTTTGAGGCGACCTACAGACAACGCATGCACAAAGCTATAGAGCCAGGGGACTATCTTTCCTTTGGTTTAGCAGATCGCAGCGGAAAACTGACCAATGCAGGTTTGCTGTTTTCTGACCAGTGCCCTTTGCTGCAGTCTCGCGTCTTCTGCACCAGATGGGATGGACTTGAGGCAGGCTCGCTGTTTAAAGATGCCTTAGACGACAAAGAATACGAAGGGAATATTTTGTCTCTTCTGGAAAATGCAAAGCTGTTTGTCAAGAATAATTCTAAAAAGCGGTGGTCGAAAACAGGAAACGGGCGGATTGAATGGCCTGACTATGAGGAGGCAGCGGTTCATGAGGCCTTAGTCAACGCACTGGTTCATCGCTCGTATATCTCTCTCGGCAGCGAAATTCATGTGGACATGTTTGACGACAGGCTGGTCATCTGTTCGCCCGGCGGCATGATCAATGGCAAGAAGATTCAGAATCTGGAACTGACAGCACTGCCCTCAGAGCGAAGAAATCCAGTAATCGCAGATGTTTTAAGCCGCATGTATCTGATGGAACGCAGGGGAAGCGGAATTAAAGAAATACTGCGCCTCTACAGCGACAAAAAGCCGCCGGAATTCTATTCGACAGACATTCAGTTTACCATCAAATTCTGGAATCAGAATTACAGGTGCAATGAATCTTCCTCAATGTACATGGAACCGTTTTCGGTTCGTGAGGAAGGTATTGATTATGGGGCAGCAAAATTTAATCGACGCGAAAGGTTAAAAGAAAAAATCAGGGCAAGCGGGATACCGCTTTCACAGAAGAGAGTATTGATCTCTGTCGTGGATACGGTCTGCCTGGAGGATGTGTTATCGTCATCGACGATTTGTGAGATGATTGGCTGTCAGCAAAAAGAGGCAGAGGCACTGATGCTGCAGATGGAAAAACTGGGTATGCTTACACAGGCGCACAGATTTGTGTAACCGATTAAGATAGACATGCAAACGGCCTGACCATTTCTGATCAGGCTGTTTATAATTTAAGGAGTTTATTGTGATTTATTTGATACCGATGCTAACGAGCTGGATGAACTGTTTTGCCGTCCGCGGACTTCTGCCGTTGGAGCGGATGGCGAAAGCTTCTGCTTTCTTGTACAGTTCTGCATCTTCCATTTCTACGCCGTATTCTGCAGCCAGGCTTTTGACAATCTCAAGGTAGAGATCTTTTTCTGGTTTGGAGAAGGTGATAGTCAGCCCAAACCTTGCCGATAAGCTCATGGTCTCCTGGAGGGTGTCATTGAGATGAAGGTCTGTTCCCAGCCGGTCGTCCATGGACTCTTTGATCAGGTGCCGCCGGTTGCTGGTGGCGTAGATGGCGATGTTCTTGGAATAGCTGGTCACGTTGCCCTCAAGGATGCCCTTCAGGTAGCAGAATGCGTCGTCGTATTGACCAAAGCTGAGATCATCGATATAAAAGATGAACTTCAGCGGGTTGTCATATAGCTGATCTATGATGACGGGAATATCGGAAAGCTGGGACTTATCAAATTCCACAAGCCGTACCCCCTGGTCATAGAAAGCGTTTGCACAGGCTTTGATGGTGGAGGACTTACCAGTACCGGCATCTCCATAGAGGAGGACGTTGCTGGCCGGTTTTCCTTCTGCCAAAGCCCGGGTGTTTTCAAGCACTTGATTACGCTCTCTGGCGTAACCGTAGAGCTGGTCGATGGTCTGCTGATCGGCGTTTTTAACCGGCAAAAGCGTTCCATCGTTGACCTTGAATGCCTTGTACTTTGCAAAGATGCCAAATCCCTTTGATGGAAGGGCATCGAGCATGGCAGAGTACTCTTTTTTCAAATCTATTTCCTGAGTATCCCAACGGGGAAGATATTCATCATAATTAATTAAGTCTTTGATTTGAGGAGTGGTTGTATTGGCTAGTTTTTGCAAAACAGTCAATTCCTCGTCGAGACACTCGTAAATAGATTGACTTATTATGGCATTATTAAGTCTTTTTATCAAAAAGAAGTTTTTGTCTTCTATGATAAACGTTTTTACAAATTCTGTTAAATCGCCGCCTTGTTCATATAATGCTCTTGAAAAAGCTCCGTAGAAGGTCAATTGCTCGTCTAAGGAGCTTTTTTCAATTGCATATAAAAGTTTTTGAAGGCTCGAAACTACGTCAGTCTCAAGTATACTTCGAAAAACGGAGAGGGCGTTTAACTGTCTATTTAAATCAAATAAGTTATTGTCCATAGTTTATTCTACTGGCACCGTCCAATCCATGAAGTCTTCGATCTTGCCTGTCTGGATTCCGTAGATTGTATCGTACATCTCCTGTGCAACTGGGCCGATTTTATTTTCATTGATAACCATGTTCTCGCCTTTGTAAAGCAGTTCTCCTACAGGAGATACGATGGCAGCAGTTCCGGATGCGAACATCTCCTTGAGTTGACCGGCTCTGTATGCTTCTTCTAATTCATCGATAGAAACCTTTCTCTCGGAAACCTTCATGCCTTTGTGCTTGCAGAGGGCGATGATGGAATCCCTGGTGATGCCTGGCAGGATGGAACCGTTCAACTCGCTGGTCACTACCTCGTCGCCGATGACAAAGAAGGCGTTGGCGGCACCGATTTCTTCGATATATTTCTGCTCATAAGCATCCAGCCACAAAATCTGCTCGTAGCCTTTTTCGTGGGCGATTTCCTGCGCCTTCAGGCTTCCACCGTAGTTTCCGCCGCATTTGGCTTCTCCTGTGCCGCCTTTGACCGCTCTGACGTAGACATCTTCTACGTACATCTTGGTAGGGGCCAGGCCGTTTTCGAAGTATGGGCCTACAGGGCTCAAAATGATCATGAACTTATATGTCATGGACCGTCTGACACCGAGGAAGGCTTCGTCACCGAAGATAAACGGTCTGATGTAAAGGGCGGTTCCTTCTCCTTCTGGAATCCAGTCCTGGTCGATTTTTACCAAAGCTTTGATGGCATCTACAAAGAGGTCCTCGTCGATTTCCGGAATGCAGAGCCTGTCATTGGTGTTGTTGGTACGTTTGGCGTTCATGTATGGTCTGAAAAGCTGCACGCGGCCTTCCGGCGTCTTGTATGCCTTGAGGCCTTCGAACATCTCCTGGCCGTAGTGAAGCACCACTGCAGCAGGGTCCAGTTCGATAGGTCCGTAAGGTACGATGCGTCCGTTGTTCCAGCCATCTTCTGTATTGTAATCCATGATAAACATGTGGTCTGTAAAAGCAGTACCGAAACGCAGTCCCTTAGGATCCGGCTTCTGTTTAGGATTTGTGGTTTTGGTGATAGAGAATTCGTGTTTCATTTTTGGTCCCTCTTTTCTTCCGTTTATTTAAACTTAAAAAAACAAAATTCTGCTATTATCTTAACTCTAAAGTTGTATTATGTCAACAAGTTTGAATAAAAAATATTGTCTTTAGTAACAAAAGATTGCGGAGATATTTGTCGTAAAATTCTTAATTTTGCAAAGGTGCTTGTATTACATTCCGAACATGATAGAATAGAAGGAATTAGTTTTAATCGAGAGAATGGAGCGAGATATTATGAGAATTTTAATATGCGACGACAGTCTTTATGATGTCGAAGAAATGAAAACGCTTTGCGCTGCGTATTTGAATGAGCATGCATTTGAGGGAAAAATAATCGGAATTACTTCACCGCTTCATCTTGATCAGTATGATACGGATGTCTTGATCTTGGACATTGAAATGCCGGGGTTCAACGGTATTGAGGTGAAGGAAAATCTTATGTACAAACTGAACAGCCCTTTGATCATCTTCGCGACAAATTATGCCGAGGCGATGAAAGCTGCTTATGGCAGCAATGTGATCGGCTTTCTGACCAAACCCATCGACAAAATGGAGCTCTGGCTGTATCTGGATAAGGCCGTAAAGCTTCTGCCTTCAGGAAGGAAAGTAAAGTTAAACGACGACGAAGCTGTGAGCAGCGAAAATATTAAATTTGTCACGGTTGAAAAGGTTTATACTGAAGTGCATTTTGCCGACGGGAGCAGCCGGAGAAAAATTAGAAAGCCTTTGAGAGAGTGGGAAGAAGAACTGTTAGACATCGGTTTTATTAGAATTAACGATGCCTGTATCGTGAACTGTAAATATGTTGACTCCTTTAAAAATAGGGAGATTATGCTTGAAGGAATTGCAGAGCCGTTTATCGTAGCAAAGCGAAGAGTGAAAGATTGTAAAGAATGGTATGACAGGTACTGCGAGAGGATGGCGAGGTACATATGAATTGGGTTTATGCGGGGATCGCGCTGATCGATCTGGTAAAGATTTTTGTCGTATTTAAATTTATTTTTGCGTTTGAGCTAAGAAAAGGTACATTTAATTGGGTTATTGCAGTTGTCATCATGTTAAGTAGCTTAACTGTGATTTTAAAATTGAAAGACGTAGATAATCGAATATTCATTACATTGGGATTTCAAATTATAGAAATGATACTCCTCTTTAGAGGACGTATTTTCCCCATATTAGAGCTCACCATATTATTGCATTTATGCATTTCCGTAGTTGATGAAAATGCATATGCTTGTGTTATTTTGAATCTAAACAGAAATGCACATATTTCAATCGGTGAACAATTGACTGCGGATGGCGTTGCATCAATAATTAGCTTAGGCTTTATCATAATACTATCGATAGTACTTTCAAAAAAGGACATGAAACTGTATAGATATCTTTTGCAGTTTAGATGGTATCATTTTTTCTATTATTTTGTTTGTTTGCTTTTATCTATTTTTATTATCGGTTATGCTGGAATTATGCTCCTCGAATTTGAACCTTTATATAGGCTTGAGGTATTGCTACTCATTGGTGCAAGCGGATTAAGCTTCGTAATTATTCTTCTTGCCTTAGCAATACATATACTCATCATACAAAAAAATAATTTGCGGATTGCAGACCAGTTCACCCGTCAATGCATGGAAGAACAAATGGAGCAGTATGAAAGTATTGGAGAGAAAAATGAACAATTAAAACGTTTCCGTCATGATTATGATGCGCATTTACGTTCTTTGAAAACATTTGTTGAAATGGGTGAAATTTCATTATTAGAAGAATACATGGAAAACCTCATTGAAACAAATAAGGTCTTTGATTATATATCCACAAATTGTCTTGTGGGTGATGCAATATTCAATGAATATCATGAAAAGAGCTTTGCAGAAGGAATCGAATTTAAGGTAATCGGCCAATTTCCTAAAAATTATAATCCTTCAAATTTAGACTTATGTATTCTTCTATCCAATGGCGTGAAAAATGCTTTTGAGGCTGCACAAAGGTGTCAAGGAAAGAAAAGGATTTGTATAGAAATCAAAAACTACAAGGGAAGAGTATTCCTTACAATCAGAAATTCGTCGAGCAAACAACTTGAAGTAAAAGAACGAGGCTTAATGACCAGTAAAACGGATAAGGAAAATCATGGGTTTGGTACGAGGAATATGATAGACATTATCCGAAAATATGATGGGAAGATCTCTTGGCAATATGATGAGGGAGATGCTATAACAAAAATAGAAATATAATAGATTATTTGCCCGCCTGGAACATAAGTGTGCCCATTTGGAACATATTAAGTCGAATATTGTTGAACTAATAGCCGGACATGTAGTATGGTGTGATTACAGGAGGTGATGAAATGATTAATAATATTGATGCGGATATTGTCGAATGGTTGAAAAAGCTATTAGATATGTAATTATATGTAGGAGGAAGAAAATGAAAAAGATAATGTCAATTCTCATGATAAGCGTTATGCTTATTAGTAGCACCGTGGTAGTAAATGCGACAACGTATTCAAAAAACTCTTCGGGAGAGTCTTTTAAAGATGAATGGTATCACACACCAGTCAGTACGAGTGACAGAACCTTTAAATATGGGTATAATACTACTCTCATAAATGAAGACTACACTCATACATATCACCGGACGAAGACTCACCATGCTTACGTAAAGAACACGGGGACATCACAGGATAGTAAGGGTTCTGCTGGAGATTATGCCAAATCAGAAATCACACATCATTCAGGAAAAGTTTTCTATGAATATTCTTACTAAATTGGGCTAATTTGTTTCCACCAAAGGTAGAGTTTATGCCTTTGGTGGTTCCTTTAGTTAGCAGATGTATATACAAGATTGAAGGATACACTATATGAAATCAAAATTTTTATTTTTCGCCTTCATTTTTTTCGTCGCATTTGTCATCACGGGTGATGCATATATCTATTACCTTGATGGCAAAGTTTTTGAGAGTGATTTCTATTATGAAGTTGAAATCAAGGACAAGAATGTAAGAAAAGAATATGTGGAAGAACTGCAGACATTGGAAAAGACCCTGGGAATCAGGGTTGTTTCAGGTGTCTCAAATGTCAAAGGCAAGAATGAGGCGGAATACACGCTCTGTACTTCAGAAGGTAATTGGGAGTTTCTCAGAGAGCGGTTGAAATTAAGCAGTAATAACGAGACGTTGTGTTCCCTCATCAGCGGAAAACGTCACGTTCGAATAAGGACGCTGGAAGATGTACTGCAATCACCAACTGATGGAGATTTTTATGTCTTCGGGGACAAAACGCAGGTTGATAAGCTGCGATCTTTAACCATTGATAAGTATGGGATGAGTAAACCGATTGAGAACGGCTATCCAGGCGACGCCGGCTTTATTCTGACGACAATTTGGTCATTTATCGCTTTGATCGTTATCATCTATACCTATTTTGATGCGGTGAATCGCAAAAGAGAGACATTGATCAAGTATTTAAATGGCAGTGAACGAAGAAGTATTATTAGGTTGCTCATGTTAAAAAATACCATTGTAATCGGAACTTCTTCAATGTTGGGTATGCTGCTGGCAAAGCTGGTAACAGAATCGATGAAGTTTATCGGGATATCCCTGTTGCTTCTTGTAGCAATAATCCTGATTTCCAATCTGCTGTATATGACGCTATACCGACTGGAGGTAAAAAAGATATTATCCCGTAATCATTATTCATCAGGGCATAAGAGGATTCTCTTCGCGGTTCTCACCGTGATAACGGCCATGACAGTTTTCTGCATGGGGTTTAATATAAAGACCATCTTTGATGCTTCAAGGACCCTGAGTCAGAAAGAAATCTGGAAATCTTTGTCCGAATATGATAATACTGCGTTTTTCTTTCGCAACCTATCAAAAAACACAAATTCAGAAAAAGATAAACAATATGCGGTACGATTCTATAACAAGTACATAGATAAGTATAAAATTCACCTTTCTTTTGATTTTGAGAACAATGGAGGAATGGCATCCAGCGGAGTGGAGGGGAAGGATTCTTTTGTCTATATGAATAAGTACGCTGTCCAAGCAAAGGATTTGAAACCAGATTGTTTTTATCTTGTGACGCCGTATAGTAAAGCGCAGACGAAGCAAAAGAATATTTACGACACTGCTGACTATCTGCTAAATCAACACTACGAATACAAGGTCATTACGATGAATGAGGATTATGAGACCCTCGTCCTCGATATTAATATGGATAATTTGGGTGAAAATTACAAGAAAAGTCCGATTGTGATTATCGATACCCACGATACTCTGCCTGGCAAAGATGCAGCGCTTGGGGGTTATGTTTCTAATGCTCTGGTGAAATTTGAACATCCGCATGATTTTAACAAATACATCAAGAGCATTGGATACGAGAATGAAATATATTATAAAAACAATGTCGGAAAATTATACGAGGAGAAATGCTCGGAAAAAATGTTATTTCTGGTAATCTGTCTGATTTTAAGCGGCATGATGTTGGCTTTGTTCAGTATTACTTTATCGACGGTGCTGAAAGTGGATTTCGATTCCAGGGCAATGGAGGTAGCAGTAAATAAGATACATGGGAAGTCATTGCTGAAGCGATACCGCAGTGTTTTTCTAATGGTCGCAGGATCATTTGCAGCGGGGATGGTTCTAGCGTTGCTTGGGAAAGTTATATTTCTTTCGTTTAGCACGGCATGTGCTTTGGCGGGCAGCATCATTGTGTTAGCTGACATATTGATCATTTTGGAAATCTTCATTTTTCGATATGAGAAGAAACAAATTGCAGGTATTTTGAAAGGCGGAAAATAATGATAGAAATACAAAATCTTTGTAAAAGTTTTGAGAACAAAACCTTGTTCGAGCATTTTTCCTGCGAAATCAAAGAGGGGGATTTTGTCGTATTCAATGGAGAAAGTGGTAAAGGGAAAACCACACTATTAAACATGATTGGGGGGATAGAATCCTTTGACGCAGGGAAGATTTTGGTTGAAGGATTGGACGTGTCTAATAATAAGAATCTTATGAAACTATATAGGGAGACTTTTGGTTTTCTATTTCAGAATTTTGCGCTGATAGAACAGAAGAGCGTAGGGGAAAATCTTTTGCTGATTGATAGTAAATATCGTAATAATAAATCAGTACATGACGTATTGGAAGAGGTCGGCCTTGCAGAATTCGAAAAAAGGAAGGTGTATACGTTATCTGGAGGAGAACAACAACGAGTTGCTATTGCTCGCCTGCTAATGAAAAAATGCAGCATCGTTTTGGCAGATGAACCGACTGGAAGTCTGGATCGAAAAAACGCAGACATTATCGCAAAGCATTTGCTTGATATTAATAAGATGGGTAAAACGGTTGTTATGGTTACTCATGATGAGAAATTAAAGAAATTGGGAGATTATGTGGTGGAGCTATGAAAAATAAAATGTTAAAAAAGTTTTTAGTTGTTGGGATAGTTTTGTTTTTTATTTTTGGCCTTTACATTTGTATGCATAGTTATGCAAATAGTCAAATCATTAATCAATATGCGGTTGGCTTTGAGAAAAACGCTTTGGGAGATTATTGCAAAAATGAATCAGGGCTAGTGCTATCCGTATACAAAGCATCTTTGTTCAATATAAAAACCAATCTTTCCGTAGGCGGAAGTGACAATGATACAGCTTTAATTGTATGGGTTCCGTTATTTGGAGGGGAGAAAGAATATGGGCTGATTATTAATGATAAAAAAACAGAAACCTCATATCAGATTATGGTAGATGAACAACTTGTACCATATGATAAAGAGGATGAGGAAACAATCAAAGGGTATCAAGCACATATTGCAGCCATAAAAGCTGTGGCAAAAAAGACGTGGAATCTTTGATCTGATAGTAAAAACATTCAAGAGGATTTGTCTAATTTTAAGTGAATCCTTTTTTGCATTTGATTAGGCTCCATTGACTTTATCGAATATCGATAGTATAATAGAAGCAAGATTAACGATATTCGATATTTGGAGGATTTAAATGCCTAGAGAGAAGTTTCAGACGCTGACGGAGCAGATGTTCTATATCCTACTGTGCCTGCGGTCAGAGTGCTATGGCATGGATATTATGGACCGAGTATCTGTGATGACGGATGGACGTGTCAACGTAGGACCAGGCACACTTTACAACCTGCTGGAACAGTTTGTCTCTGCGGGGATGATCCGCCTGACAAGAGAAGAGGGAAGGCGGCGGAGCTACATTTTGACCGAGAAGGGCAGGGCGGCTCTGGATAGAGAATGCGTAAGGCTTCGCAGACAGCTGGCTGATTATGATGCCTGCTTTGGAGGGGAGGAACCAAAATGAAGGATGCCAAACGCCGAATGGAATGGTTTGCATTTTACGACCGCTGTGGAATGGAGCGGCATTTGGAGAAGATGGCAGAGCAGGGCTGGATGCTTTCGAAACTGACAGGCTTCTATTGGCAGTATCGAAGAATAACACCTGCAAAGCGGCACTTTGCCATCACCTACTTCGAAGAAGCCTCCATATTTGATCCTGTGCTGCCTGCTGGGCAGGAGGCTTATCTGGCATATTGTCAGAAGGCTGGCTGGCACCTGGCGGCAAACTCCGCACAGTTTCAAGCTTTTTACAGTGAGGAGGAAGATCCTGTACCCATAGAGACAGACGCAGTGACCCAGGTTGCGAATATTCATCGTGTAATGATGAAGAGCCAGCTTTTAGCTTATATTCTGTTGCTGCTTCTCTCTATTTTTCAGCTTGTCAGCAATTTGCAGACGGTCTTTGCAGAGCCGGAGATTGAACTGGCGAATAATCTAATGCTTTCGATCATCTCCATGTACAGCTTGGCAATTTTTCTGTGTGCGTCACAGGTCTTGGGCTATTTCCTGTGGTATTACAGAGCAAAGAAAGCTGCCTATTTAGATGGCAGTTTTTACGACAAGCCGTGTGGGGTGTGGATTGGAAAACTAGCACTTCTTCTCTTTGCAGCAAACATGGTTTACTTAATCTATGCAGTCGCCGCTTCGAGGCTGGGTATCATCGGCGGGCTGGCTTTTGCAGTAGTGCCTGCGGTTATCTGTTTAGGTCTTTTGGTCAGTAATCTCACATACGTTGATCGTGCAAACTATGAGATCCGCTACGACCGGGACAATTCTTTTCTTCTCGATCGAATCGAAGTGGAAGACAGCCTCAGGGACTTTAGGGACGAGGACGCGCCGCAGCTCCGCTACACGTTGACGAATATCAAAGTCTCCGCAATCTATAGTGCCTGTTTTGACGCGATATTCCACAAAAACCAGGAAGACTGGCAGGAGATGTCGTCAGGCAATGGATATGCGTTAGCAAAGAATCCATCTCTTTGGCAGGCCGAAAAGGTCTATCAACTGTATCGCGGAGCTCGTTCCCATCCCGATTATATCGTCTGCTGGAAAGACCGCATCGCAGAAATTCAGTTCTACTTTGATCCGACAGAAAAAGAAATCAAAGCAGCTGCCGAAGCGCTGAAAGATTATTGATTCCGGGAGCGCTGCCTCACGGGAATATATTGACCGGGTGATAGTAAATGAGTATAATAGTTACCACAAGATGATCATTATAGGAGCTGAGGGGATGGCAACACAGACTTATTTATGGATAGAAGATCGCAAGGGGAAGGCAGGCTACACCTTTTGGGCAAAGCTCATGGAACAGATCTGCCCGGAGGTGATCGTCGAGAGTAAAAAGAATAACAGCGAATTAGTCAAAGCAGTAAAACACCTGAAAGATAGGGACAATAGATATGTGATTGTCTTTGATAATTCCTTTGACAATCTGCAGGCTGTGGTGGAGCATAAGAAATTGATGCACTATGCTGGCGGAAATGCAAATGTGATTCTGCTGGACACGATCTGTTTCGAATATATTCTATTGGAGTTTCGAGGCCTGATCGATTGGATCTATGCGCCAGAAGATGTTCTTTTGCGAAAAAGAGCCAAAGCTGTGGCTGCAAGAGAAAAACTTGTAACGTCTATCGCTTCTGGTGAACTGCATTATAAAGAAATTCAGGAAATCGTCGCATATGATCGATACATAGATGAACATAATATTGAACAACTGTCAGCAAGACTCTTGTTTGATTTGACGAGAAATACCGGATTCGAAGTTTCAAAGGGAACTATCGGCAGTTGCTGGCTGTGTTCTTGCTGCTGGCAGAGTGCGCGACAAGAAGGCGGCCTTTGCGGATTAGACCATGCCAGAATGTCGGTGCTGAACAAAATGAAGTGCATTTATGAGGAAACCTCCCTTCAGGAGCAGTTCTCAAAAGTTGGATTGGAGGTGTCGCTGTGATTACTATTTTCAAGGACAAAACGGATATTCCGGAAGGAAAGAACTATATAGAATTAAACGACGTTTTTTTTAATCAGAATACGGTGATGATGCTGGACGAAAGGGCAGATCAGATCATAGAACGCATCGATGATGCAAAGCGGCTCAGTAAATACAAGATTTGTTCCAGATTTGATGATGTGGCCTTGGACATTGATCGGCTTTCGGCAGGGTGCAAGACAGCGTTGAACGTACTATATAATCCGGACACCGTGTTCTGCCTGAAAGAATGCGGAGACAATGCACTAGAAATCATCTTTACCTTCGAAAGAGGCGCCGTCTATAGTGACTATCCGATGATCCCTTTCGATATGACAAGTGTTACTGTTCTGACGAAGACAGGTAGCAGAATAATCGATGATTATGAAGAATTGAAGGAGTGGTGGAATCATGAAAAGTAAGCCGATTGTCATGGAACATTTCTCCATGATCCATACTTCCTTTATAATAAATTTTGAGTTTACGAATAATATCACCATGCTGATGGGTGATTCCGGCACTGGCAAAACCGCCTCTTTTTCTTTCCTCAAAGAAAGTATGGCGGTGAACCCAAATATTCTATGCATCAATTACCTGGATTATCAGAAGGACATTAAGGAAATTGTCAGCCAGGCAGAAGGTAAGCTGATTGTCATCGACAATGCCGATATTTTGCTGGATGATGAGACGAGAAAATACATCTCTTTAGACGACAAGAATCAGTATCTGATCATCGGCAGAAATCCCAAGAACTTATTTGCAACGAAAGAGAATCTGTTCGAGTTGGTCAGCCGCAAGATTGGGGAGCAAACGGAGCTGAGCATACAACCCTATCTGTGAATAGCGGATTTTTCCCGATAATCCTTGAGGTTCACGGCATAATTGTGGTACAATAAGCACATCAATCTATCGAAAGGATTACCAACATATTAATGGACAAAGACAAGATTAAAGAAGGTGTACGACTGATTCTGGAAGGAATCGGCGAAGATATAAATAGAGAAGGGCTTCTCGAAACGCCCGACCGGATCGCCAAGATGTACGAGGAACTAGCTGCCGGCTATCATGACAGCGCAGCGGCGCATCTGTCCAAACGGTTCCATGTAGAGGACAGCGACATGATCATAGAAAAGGATATTACTTTCTATTCTTTCTGTGAGCATCATATGCTTCCTTTTTATGGACATGCTGCGGTAGCATACATCCCCAACGGAGAGGTCGTGGGATTATCAAAGATCGCCAGGACGGTGGAGGTCTTCGCAAAGCGATTCCAGCTGCAGGAGCGGCTGGCGGCACAGGTGGCCGATGCATTTATGGAGGAACTGAGTCCCAAAGGCGTCATGGTGCTCATCGAGGCAGAACACATGTGCATGACCATGCGCGGCATCAAAAAGCCGGGCGCGAAGACCGTGACCGTTGTGACAAGGGGCGCTTTTGAAGCAGACGAGAAGCTGCAGAATCGCTTTTTTCAGATGTTAGGACAAAGGGCATGATGGAAAGAGTAAATCGCATCCTCCGCCATCCCCTTTGGAAAGGTGCACTGCAGCAGATCGAGGAGTTGGAGAGGGACAGAAAATTCTGCCGGCATGACCTGGACCATTTTCTTCACGTCGCCCGTATAGCTTACATCGAGAATCTGGAGCAGTCCCTCGACTTATCAAAAGAAATCATCTACGCAGCGGCACTTCTTCACGATATCGGCAGGGGCCTGCAATATGAGAAGGGGATTCCCCACGAGGAGGCCAGCGCTGCATTAGCAGAGGGGATCCTGACGGACTGCGGTTTTTGTGAGAATGAAAAGAAAGTCATCGCTGATGCAATTACTGCCCATAGAGATGCTGACGCGGCAAAGGGATATGACCTTGCAGGCATTTTGTACAGGGCGGACAAAAATTCGCGAAATTGTTTTGCCTGCAAAGCGGAGCATGAGTGCAACTGGAGCAGAGAAAAGAAAAATACTAGGATAAAGGATTAAAAAATGAGAATTGGAAACAGAGATTTTGATCTAAAAAATCATTGCTATATTATGGGAATCCTCAATGTAACGCCGGATTCCTTTTCTGATGGCGGCAAGTGGGACGACCTGGATCGCGCCAGGAAACATGTAGAAGAGATGATCCGTGATGGCGCGGACATTATCGACGTCGGCGGTGAATCCACGAGGCCGGGACACATCAAGATCAGTGTACAGGAGGAAATCGAACGAGTCGTACCCTGCATCAAAATGATCAAAGAAAACTTTGATGTGCCGGTATCCATCGACAGTTACAAAAGTGATGTGGTGGAGGCTGCCCTCAAAGCCGGGGCAGATCTGGTCAACGATATCTGGGGGCTGAAATATGACAGCCGCGTAGGGGAGCTGATTGCAGCGTATGACGTACCCTGCTGCCTGATGCACAACCGGGCGAATACGGACTATGACGACTTCATGACGGACATGCTGATAGATATGAAGAAATCTCTTCGCATCGCAAAATTTGCCGGTATCAAAGACGAAAAGATCATCCTGGATCCGGGCGTCGGCTTTGGAAAGACCCAGGAACATAACTTAACCGTCATCAATCATCTGGAAGAACTGTGTGCGCTCGGTTTTCCGGTACTGCTGGCCACTTCCAGAAAGTCAGTGATCGGCGCTGCCCTTGATCTGCCGACAGACCAAAGGGTGGAAGGTACCGTGGCTACGACGGTCATGGGCGTCATCAAAGGCGCTGCCTTTATCCGCGTACACGATATCAAAGAAAACTATCGTGCCATCAAAATGACGGAGGCAATTTTACATGAAAAAATATGACGAAATCCATATAGAAAATTTACAAGTCTTTGCCAACCACGGCGTGTTTCCGGAAGAGAACAAGTTAGGACAGAAATTTTTGGTCTCTGCGGTGCTGTATGTTGACACGAGAGCCGCGGGACTGGAGGACGACTTGACGTTGTCCACACATTATGGTGAGGTCAGCCAGTTTATAACAAAATTTCTGCAGGATCACACGTATCAGCTGATCGAAGCGGCTGCGGAGCATCTGGCGGAAAAACTGCTGCTCACGTTTCCGCTGCTCCAGGGCATATCAGTAGAATTGAAAAAACCCTGGGCACCAGTGGGACTGCCTCTCGATACGGTATCCGTGAAGATCGAAAGATTTTGGCACAGGGCGTATATCGCTCTTGGCTCCAACCTTGGAGACAAAAAGGCTTATCTGGATATGGCGGTGGAGACCCTTTGTGAGTTCCGCGGCTGCAGGGTAGAGCAGGTTTCTGATTATATAATTACAGCACCTTACGGCGGTGTGGAGCAGGATGATTTTCTCAACGGTTGCCTGTGCCTGCGGACTTTGCTGACACCGGAGGAACTGCTTTCTGTCCTTCACGAGATTGAAGAGAAAGCGCATCGCAAGAGAGAAGTGCGCTGGGGGCCGAGAACCTTGGATCTGGATATTTTGCTGTATGACGATCTGGTATACGACAGCGAGAACCTGACGATCCCCCATATCGAGATGCACCTGCGGGATTTTGTATTGGAGCCGCTTTCTCAGATCGCACCTTGGGTCAGACATCCCAGTTTGGGAAAGACCGTCAGAGAACTGGCAGAGGATTTGAAACAAATACAGAAAAAATGAATAAATCATAAATTGGCTCGGAAAAGCATCTGCTCGTCCGGGCTTTTTTGTGAAGAAATATGCGGATGTGAATTTGGCAGTATATAGGGGAGGGGGGTATGAAGTGAGAATTTTGTACGATAAAGTTAGGTTTTTTGAGGCTGTTTATAAAAGACTCGCGTAACTTCATGACTGCATCAGTAGTCATTCCCTTGGAAAATAAACCTGATTGCTTACACAATCTATAAATATGTTGTAATTGGTTACTTTTATGGACTGGTGGCGGCATTTGAGACATAGAGATTCATACAAAAAATAACCGGGATCAAATATACCCCCACTGATGATGTTCCAAAAAGTGATTAGGTTACGCGAGAATACCCGGACACATCCAAAAAGCCTAACGCTATTGTAACGAAACATGATCCTTTGGCAGCATTGACAGAAGGAGCATAATACGATATATTAAAATACAAGCAAAGAAATGTGGAAATATTTGTATAAAAGAAAAAGCAGGTTTTAATCATTATGGAGAAAAAAACATCGAATCAAACCGTATCTAAATTAATACAATTGATATCTTGTATTTCACAAAGCCGTACACCGATGAGATTACAGGATATATCTGACAGCATCGGCGTTCCCACTGCAACTGCATTTCGCTATCTGAGTGCATTGATGGATGAGGGACTTGTTTATCAGGATGTGGCGACAAACCGTTATGGGATGACCTGGCGTATTTGTGAATATGGAAAATCTGTTAGAAATCACATGACTATCAGAACGCTTTCAGGGAATTTAGTCAATGAACTGTCTGTTAAGCTTTCACTGGGTGTATGTCTCGTCATTGAAAGAGGAATGGAATGTGTATATTTAGATTGCGTGTACGATCCTGAAAGCATCAGTGACGGTGTACCGCTGCAGCGCATCGGGCTCCAGGCTCCGATTCATGCCGTATCATCAGGAAAATTGTTTTTAACCGAGTATTCTGAGAAGGATATCGATTTGCTGGTCAGTCAAAAAGGCCTGACCCAATTGACAGAAAGAACCATTACGACGAAGGAAGGACTTTTAAAAGAACTCGACCGTACGCGAAAAAATAAATATGCATTAGAGGATCAGGAATGCGAACCGGGCTTGCGCTGTGTATCGGTGCCAATATATGATTACAGTGGAAAGATTGCTGCGGCGCTGAGTTCTTTCGGGAAAGTGGAGAACATGTCTTTGGAGCATATACAGAAATGTATTCTTCCAGAGCTGAGAGCAGTTGCGGGAGAAATCTCCTTTAGGATGGGCTGCTACAGATAAGCGGCTAAGAAATATAATAATGAAACAGTGTACTATTTGCACTGATGTTAAAAGAGTCAATTTAACATCAGTGCTTTTTTGATGCGAAAAATGAAAAAGAAATCCAATAAATGTTGACAATTTTCAGAAAATGAACTAAAATGAAATTAGATTTCAAAATTGTTAAAAATCGAAAGGAAAGTGAAAATGAATGTCAAAAGAAAAAAGTATTGTGTGAACGGCGAGTGGCTGGAATCGAAAACGCAAATGTATATGCCAGTTACCGATTCCAGTACGGGTGAGGTGATTGCCGAAGTTCCATGCTGCACAAAAGACGAGGTGGAATCAGCGATTGCAGCAGCACAGAGTGCTTTTCCCCAGTGGTCAGCTCTTTCTCTCAGTCAAAGAACACAGATGATGTTCAAATGGAGAAATATTCTCCTCGAACATTTGGAAGAATTGACACTTCTCTGTGCAAAAGAATTGGGAAAGAATTTAGCGGAAGCGAGAGGGGATGTTTTAAAAGCAATTGAACCGACAGAGCATGCATGCTCTTTACCAACTTTGATGCAGGGTGACGCATCGCTTCAGGTAACCACCGGCTTTGACACGTCGACTTATCGTATGCCGCTGGGGGTTGTGGCTGGCATTGTTCCCTTTAACTTTCCGGCGATGATTCCATGGGGCTGGATGGTGCCTTTAGCCATCGCTGCTGGAAACACCGTCGTGCTAAAGGCGTCCAGTGCGACACCGCTTACGGCAATACGGATTTTAGAACTATTCTATGAGAAAGGAGGTTTTCCCAAAGGCGTTGTAAATTTGGTAACCTGCAGCAGAAAGGAGGCGGACATCTTACTGACAGATGCGAGGGTAAAAGCAGTTACCTTTGTTGGAACGACCAATGTCGGTAAGCAGATTTATTCCATGGCAGCGGAAAATGGCAAGCGTGTTCAGGCGCAGTGTGAGGCAAAAAACCACGCGTTGGTCTTAGAGGACGCGGAGTTGGAAAGCACAGTGAGTGCGATCATCAACTCTACATATGGCTGTGCAGGGATGAGATGCATGGCACTGCCGGTTATCGTTGTACAGGAAAGCATCGCTGATCAGTTTACAGCATTATTAAAGAAGAAAGCATTGGAAATGAAGGTCGGCTGTGCCTATGATCCAGAGACAGATTTAGGTCCCGTTGTATCCGCAGAGCACAAAGCGAAAATCTGCGACTGGATTCAAAGAGGCATCGATGAAGGCGCCGAATTAGTGCTGGACGGTCGAAACGTCATGGTTGAAGGATTTGAAAAAGGATTCTACGTAGGCCCGACGATTTTCGACCATATAAAGCCCGGAATGAATATCGGCGAGAGGGAAATTTTTGGACCGGTGACACTGATCAAAAGGGTTAGAGATTTCGAAGAAGGAATTACTCTGATGAATGCAAATCCGTATGCGAATGGATCTGTGATTTTCACGCAGAATGGTTATTATGCCAAGGAGTTTGAACTTCGAACAGATGGCGGCATGGTGGGCATCAATGTGGGTATACCCGTACCATCAGCATATTTCCCTTTCTCTGGAAACAAAGACTCCTTCTTCGGCGACCTCCATGTACTTGGCAAGGACGGGATTCGTTTTTACACGCGTGCAAAGACGGTGACAAGACATTGGTATGACGAAACTGCAAGAAAAAAGGAAAAAGAAGTTGACACGTGGGAAGGGACTGTCGAGAGAATTTAGCAAATAGTTAAGGAAAATATTCTCGGTTTCACAGATGTAATTGAGAAAGGAGCAAGAGAAATGGAAAAGAAAAAGAAAAAATTTGCAGTACCGAATGTATTCATCATACTCTTTGGAATCATACTGGTTTGCAGCATCTTATCCTACATTATTCCGGCTGGAACTTACGAAATGATGGATCTGGATGGAAGATCCGTCGTCGATCCGGATTCTTATCACAACATCGAACAGACACCTGTATCTGCCATGCAGATGCTGACTTCCATCACAAGAGGGCTGCAGGAGAGCGCGCAGATCGTATTTTTCCTCTTCATCGTAGGTGGCGCAATGGCCGTAATTCAGTCAACAGGAGCGCTGGAAGCAGGTATCGGTAAATTAGCAAAATCTCTCAATGGGAAAGACCTGATTATCATTCCAATCGTACTTTTTTTATTCGGCATTGGCGGAGCAATCTTTGGCATGTGTGAAGAAGCTGTGCCGCTGGTTCCTCTTTTCGTCGCATTATGTCTTGCTATGGGGTACGATTCCATGG
>URXI01000005.1 GCA_900551775.1 uncultured Eubacterium sp.
TTATAATGTGGAAACCGCTGTTCTACGAGCCGGCGGAACTGAAGGCCGCCAGGGAGAAGCTCAAGGCAAACCTATCCCGGCATATCCCTGAGGAACCTTACCGGTACGGGGTGCAGCTGGTCACGAAGTGGTGCTTCCCCAGGGGGCGGCACAAGGACGGCGAATACCGCATAACGAAGCCGGACACGGACAACCTGCAGAAGCTGCTCAAAGACTGCATGACATCGTGCGGATATTGGGTTGATGATGTACTGGTGGCATCAGAAGTCATAGAGAAGTTCTGGGCGGAGGTGCCGGGAATATATATCAGAATCACTGAACTTTGATGGGAGGAAAATGCGAAATGAACAAAGAAGAGAGACTGACCAAGTCCATGCTTGACATGGCGAACGGGGCGATCAAGGAGCGCGTCGACGTCGAGATGCCGAAGATCATCAGGAACATCATGGACGTCAACACGAACGCTGTCAAGCCCAGGAAGATGACGCTGACACTGACCTTCACGCCGGACGAGCAGAGACAGGTCATCGCGACAAAATGTGAGATCAAATCCTCGCTGCAGCCGACAAACCCGGTTACCACATCGCTGTACATAGGAGAATTCGCCGGAGAGGTACAGGCAGTGGAGATGAAGCCTCAGGTGCCGGGACAGATGGACATGTACGGCAATGAAGAAGAGCAGCCTGCAAGACTGAGGCTGGTAGAAGACATATAACGGAAAAGGAGAAGAAAAATGTTTGAAAAAGAATTTGAGAGACTGATCGAAATCGTAGAAAAGGGAGTCAAGGAGCCAAGGTTTGAAGTAATCGGCGGGGATACCTACATGGTCATGCCGGACGGGACCACGAAGAATATGTACCACAACCAGGTCTATCCCAAGTGCAGGGAGGTCAACGGGCTGGACATGTTCTGCCAGCTGATCAACCGGGAATGGCCTGCAAGGGAGAGCTTTAATATGGATACGGAAGATCAGGCTGAAGTGCTGTATGTGGATGTAAGGGCACATAACGAAGTCGCAGCCTATACCGGTTCTTTTAAGGATGACGACGGCGACTTTATGAATCTGACCTTATACCGCGCTACGGAGAGGCTGATGCCGGGCGTGCCGACAGGCTACATGGATTACGATACCGCACGGATCAAGCTCAACGCCTGCTTCATGGACACGCCGGACCGTGAGTACGTCCTGGGGCTGCTGTCCAACATCGTCAAAGGCGACCAGGCGGAGGTCAGGGACAACGGCGTCACCCAGCAGGTCAAGGTGCAGACGGGCATCCAGCTTGCAGGCATGGCGACCATCCGTCCGATCGTGCGGCTGAAACCGTACCGCACCTTCCCGGAGATTGACCAGCCGGAAAGCGATTTTCTCCTCCGGGTCAACAATGACCAGGTAGGGATCTTCGAGGCGGACGGGGGCATGTGGAAGCTCCATGCGAAGGCGAGGGTCAGAAAATATCTTGAGGAGGAGCTCGCCGATCTCATGGATGAGAACAAGGTCATTGTAGGAATGTAACGGACTGCTGCCTGCATGGTCTCCGGGCCGTGCAGGTATGAACCAAGGAGAAAGGAGAGCGAGGGAAAATGAATTACAGAAAAGCGTACAACTGGATAAAAAGATATGAGTGCAACGAAATATGCTGTGTACCGAAGGGTGATCCATGTATGGAAAACTGTCAATGGGTGCCAGTTCTGAAGGCGCTCAGAAAACAGATACCGAAGAGACCTGTCAAAACGAATATACAGGAAATCAGATACACGGACTCTTACCGCTGCCGGTCCTGTGGCGGAAACTTTACAGGGACAGGGATCGCGAATTACTGTTACCACTGCGGACAGGCACTGGATTGGAGTGATCAGGAGTGAAGAACATTATTATTACTGTTTTACTCATGTTTGCGGTTTGGACCTTCTGGTCAATGCTGGAACTTTATTTTTACGGAGAAATACAGGTACGGGAAGTAGATGATTATATCGGATTAATACTTGCGGTAAGTATTTACGGCAACGTGAAAAGTTTTACTGAAAGACAAGGTGGTCACGATGACAGATAAATTCAGCACCCCGCAGGAAATCGCCGAATATGTCTGCCGGCAGCTTTCGGGCAAGGTGATCATACACCGGTATGACGCATACAGCACCAACAGCATCTACCTGAAATTTGACTACGGTGTTGCGAACAGCCTGAGGATATCCGACCACCCGGGCAAACGGCACCTGGCATACAGGTATAACATCGACTTTGCCCGTAAGCATTACAAGATTAAATACTCCCCACAGGGGTACCCGCGGTATTATTATCCGGTATCAGCCGTGGACAGGGCCATCAAAGATATCCTGGATGCAAAGCGGGCTAAGGGGTACCGCTACAAGGATTACGGGAAGCTGATGGAGGAAGCCAGGCTGCGATCTGAGCACGAAAAAGGCTTCTGGCAGCAGGCGAGATTAGTTATGAGGGAGGGGAAAATGAAATGAACCATGTACTGACACTGCTGGTGAACGAGATCAGGACGGCACTGGAGAAACTGGGCAGGGAAGGTGTAGGATATGTCCATGCCGAGTATTCGAACTCCATCGAGTATTGCGTGGACGGCAGGGTGTTTGAGATAACCATTAAGGAGCGGTGGAATGGATAAAGAGAATGATTAGAAAGGGGTGATGCTCGTGGAGGCAAAGGAGTATTTGAGGCAGTATCAGGAGGCGCTGACGGATATACGCAACCTGGAAGCAGAGGCAGAAGAGATAGAGTCCATGGCGATGAGCATGACCGTCAGAACGGATGGGGAGCGGGTACAGTCATCAGGCCGGAAAGACAGGATGGCAGACCTGGCTGCAAAGGTGGCCGATCTGGAGATGGAGATCATGGACATGAGGACGGATGCATTACATAAACTGCAGGCGGTGGAGAGGACGATCGGACAGGTTGAAGATAAGGATTATCGGCAGCTGCTACATATGCGATATATTGAGAAGAGGACTTGGGAGGAAATTGCAGTCAGCTTGAAAAAATCATGGCGCTGGACTTGCAGTCTTCACGGAAAGGCATTACAGAGTGTTCAAGAAATTATTGAAAAAAATCATGCTAAATCATAGAAGTTCATATTAGGTCTGTGCTATAGTATAAGCTGGAAACATGGACAAAGGGATTAAATTAAAAAACAGATAGGAGGCAGCTCCTACACATGAAATATTGTCGCCCGGTGTCCATGGACTCCTCTCCTTTAATTTATATAACGGCCAATACAAAGCATCATCTTAGCGGTGGTGCTTTTGTTGTTGGCGGAAAAGAGAGATCAACAACGTGAACATACTCCGTGTCCTTCAGATCCGGGGTATTTTATATCCCCTCGAAATAATACCCACGTTACAGGGGGATTGATAAACATGAATAGTTATATAAGCTGGATAGGTGGTAAGAAGCTGCTGAAAAAGAAAATCATCGAACAATTTCCGGATAACTTCGACCGTTACATCGAGGTATTCGGCGGGGCAGGCTGGGTGCTGTTCGACAAAGACAGGCACGCGCCGATGGAGGTATTCAACGACATCAACGGGGACTTAATTAATCTATACCGTTGTGTCAAATATCACCCGGAAGCACTGCAGAAGGAGCTTGACTGGATGTTCGTATCAAGAGAGCAGTTCTTTGACTGCATCGCCCAGTCTGATGTCAGAGGCATGACGGATATCCAGAGGGCGGCAAGGTTCTATTGCAGAATCAAGTCAAGCTTTGGAACCGACCTGCGGTCATTTGGCACCAAGCCTCGAGATATGCAAGGAACAATTGCCTATTTACAGCAGGTATCGAAACGATTAAACAAGGTAGTGATAGAAAACGTTGATTTTGAACGGCTCATTAAGACATATGACCGGGAATCAGCGTTATTTTATTTGGATCCGCCTTACTATGAGGCGGAGAAATACTATCCTGACCGGTTCATGCCGGAAGACCACGAGAGACTGAGAGATGCGCTTACCCGCATCAGGGGGAAGTTTATCCTGTCATACAATGACTGTCCTGAAATACGTGAATTGTACAAAGGATACAGCATTACAGGGGTAGAGAGACAGGATAATCTTGTAACAAAGACAAACCCGCGTCGTTACAGGGAACTTATCATTAAGAATTACTAGAGATTAAAAAGTGGGTATTATTTCAGGGGAGACAAAACGACGAATGAGAGGTGGTGAGGCTTGGCAAGAGCACCAGACGCCAGGGTCGGGAGGGCGAAAGCACTCTTCGATCAGGGGCTGAAACTGATTGACATTGCGAAGGAATTAGAACTTCCGGCCGGGACAGTCCGGCGATGGAAGAGTACATATAACTGGGAAAGCGAACGTTCGGAAAAGAATAGCGAGCGTTCGGAAAGGAAGCGAGGTGCTCAGCCCGGCAACAAGAATGCCTCAGGACCTCCTGAGAATAAACATGCTGAAAAGCACGGACTGTTTGCCAAGTACCTTCCGGAGGAAACTCTGGAACTGGTGGAACAGGCAGGGAAGATGAACCCTCTCGATGTCCTCTGGGACCAGATCATGATCCAGTACGCAGCCATCATCAGGGCGCAGAAGATCATGCACGTCAAAGACCAGGAGGATAAGACCATCGAGAAAATCGGCGAGGGATCCAGTGATTCAGGATACAGCGAGAAATGGGAAGTGCAGCAGGCCTGGGACAAGCAGGCGAACTTCCTGAAAGCACAGGCCAGGGCGATGACCAGCCTGAACGGCATGATCAAGACCTATGACGACCTGCTTCACAGGAACTGGGAGCTCGCATCCGATGAGCAGAAGGCGCGCATCGAGAATATCAGGGCATCTACTGCCAAGATCAGGGGAGAAGACACTGATGCTGCAGCCGAAGATGATGGATTCCTGGATGCACTAAAAGGGGAGGCAGATGACGTATGGCAAGGGTGAAACAGGCCGTATTCAAATTTGAACCCTTCTCAAAAAAACAGAAACAAATACTGACCTGGTGGCTGCCGGAATCGGGAGTATCGCACAAGGAAGGTATCATAGCTGACGGGGCGATCCGTAGCGGGAAGACAGTGTCAATGGCGCTGTCTTTTGTCATGTGGGCGATGACATCCTTTGGCGAGGAGAACTTCGCCATGTGCGGCAAGACCATCGGTTCATTCCGAAGGAATGTCCTGACGGTACTGAAGCTGATGCTGCGGTCCAGGGGGTACCGATGCAAAGACCACAGGGCTGACAACCTGCTGGAAGTCAGGCGCGGCGGCGTCACCAACTACTTTTACATCTTCGGCGGCAAAGATGAGAGGTCGCAGGACCTGATCCAGGGCATCACGCTTGCCGGGGTGTTTTTCGACGAGGTCGCCCTGATGCCGGAGTCCTTTGTCAACCAGGCAACAGGACGATGCTCTGTTGACGGGTCAAAATACTGGTTCAACTGTAACCCGGAAGGACCGTACCACTGGTTCAAGACAGGCTGGATTGATAAAGTTGATGATAATGACCTGCTGTACCTGCACTTCACGATGGAAGATAACTTGTCACTGTCCGAGAAGATAAAGGCCAGGTACCGCTCCATGTACAGCGGTGTCTTTTATAAGAGGTATATCCTGGGACTGTGGTGTGTGGCGGAAGGCATCATCTATGACATGTTCGACAAGGCGAAACACGTCATCAGTAATTTTACAGCTGCTGATCAGAGATATTATGTCAGCTGCGACTACGGCACCCAGAACGCTACGGTCTTCCTGCTCTGGTGCAGGGAAGCCGATGGCAGATGGATCTGCTGCAGGGAATATTACTATTCAGGGCGCGACGAGTCGGCACAGAAAACGAACTCGCAGTATGCAGATGACCTAGCAGAATGGCTTTCCGGAATTAATCCGGAGCGGATCATCATCGACCCTTCGGCAGCATCATTCATCGCAGAACTGAAGCTGCGGGGTTATAAAATCAAGAAGGCACGGAACGACGTGCTCGACGGGATACGCTTTGTCGCATCCCTGCTGAACCAGGGGAAGATAGCCATACACGAATCCTGTACCGAGACGGTCAAGGAATTTGCGTCATACGTATGGGACGAGAAGGCAGCAGAACGCGGTGAAGACAAGCCGATCAAGCAGTATGACCACTGCATGGACGCGGTAAGATACTTCTGCTATACGATCATCAGGAAGAATAACGGAATTACGATTTTGAAATAGGGGTTTGACATGGAACTAGACGTAATGAAAAAACTGATAAAGAAGCATCTGCCGGGGCACAAAGATTTTGCCCTGCGTGCATCCGTGGCGGAGCGGTATTACCGCAATGAGACGGATGTGCTGTATAAAAAGACGGAAGAGACGGATGACAGCGACAACCCGCTCCGTAATGCAGACAACCGCATACCAAGGAATTTCCACGGACTCATTGTAAACCAGAAGGCATCCTACGCATTTACTGCACCGCCTTTGTTCGATGTAGGCAGCAATCAGGCAAATAAAAAGATAACGGAGCTCCTGGGTGATGAATATGCGAAGAACTGCATGGAACTGTGCGTCAATGCAGCCAATACGTCGGTCGGATGGATCCACTACTGGAGCAACGATGACGGCTTTGAGTGGGCGGTCGTTGACAGCAAAGAAGTGATACCCGTATTCGATGGGAGCCTGAAGCACAGGCTTATCGGGGCGATGAGGGTGTATGATACGATTGATGAAAGCGACGGCGAAAAATATGCGGTCTATGAATACTGGACGGACACCCAGTGCCAGGCATTCAGGATGCGGGTGTCAGATACCGTTGATGACGGGCTCATGTATTACCATATGTTCGTAGACCCTTCAAATGGGGAGTCAATGGCGGAATATAGCCATGATTTCGGTGAGGTTCCGTTCATCCCATTCTGGAACAACAATATCAAAACCGATGACCTGAAGAACATCAAGCCGCTGATCGATGTCTATGACAAAGTATACAGCGGCTTTATCAATGATCTGGATGATGTGCAGGAGCTGATCTTCGTGTTATCCGGATACGGAGGGACGGAGCTGAACGCATTCCTATCTGATCTGAAAAAGTACAAGACCATCAAGGTTGATGCGGAAGAGGGCAGCCCAGGGGTTTCCACCTTGAGCATCGAGATACCTATCGAGGCGCGTAACAGCGTGCTGGAGGCGACCAGGAAGGCAATCTTCGAACAGGGGCAGGGGTTTGACCCGCAGCCGGAGAACTTCGGGAACCAGTCAGGTGAGGCGCTCAAGTTCATGTATTCTCTGTTAGAGATGAAAACCGGTCTCATGGAGACGGAGTTCAAGCTTGGCTTTTCAAAGCTGATACGGGCAATCTGCAAGCATGAAGGCATCAAGTGTGATAATATCACGCAGACTTGGACGCGGACCAGCATCAAGAACGACCTGGAACTTGCCCAGATCTGCAGGGACAGCGAAGGGATCGTCAGCAGGCAGACCATCTTGAAGAACCACCCGTTCGTCACTGACGCAGAGGCGGAGCTGAAGCAGCTTGAGAAAGAAGAGCAGGAGAATCTGAAGAAGATGGAACAGTATGAGGGAGCTTTTGGCGGAAAAGATTTGAACAAGAATGGCGGCGGTGAGGTTGATGAAGAATAGTATTAATAAAAGGTGTGTGACAATTGCGTTTTACAAAATTTTGTTATATAATTATATTAATATATTTTAGTTAACACGAAAGGACAATGTTTATGAAAAAAAGAACAAAGATTGGTCTAGCTATTCTTGTCATATTCTTAGGAAGCCTGGCTTTCGGTATATCTGAAATGGTTAAGAACCCTGATAAGTATCAAACAGAGCCAGACGTTGATAAAACATTTATGAATTTTATCACTGAAAAATATGGTGCAGAATGTAAATTTAACATGGGAGATCATCAGGTTGACTTTAATGAAGGGCGACAAGAGTACATTGGTATAGGCAGTTTTGAAAAAAAGGGAATGAAATATGCATACAACTACAGGGGATTTATTCAGGACAACACAGTTGAATTTGTTAAAATTTCCATTTTTGATGAGAATGGTGAAAAGTTTGCAGAAACCTATGACGGGGACAAGGAAACAGAGCATCTCGACAGCTTAAAAGAGTAAAATGATATGTCCAAATTAGGGTCACTATATGGTGATCCTTTTTATTTAAAAATACCACCTGCCTTGTTGTAGGTGGACAGGGTTAGAGACGATTAACTAAATAGAATTCTAAGGACATTCTTCGGGGTGTCCTTTTTCATTGGAGAAATGTGATGAAGAATAGCACATACTGGCAAAAACGTTTTGAAGAGCTTGAGAAATCATTAAACAGATACGGACTGAAGGCCTATGCGATGATACAACCGGAGTTTGACAAAGCTGCCAGGGAAATCAACCTGGAAATCGAGAAGTGGCTGAACCGCATTGCCAAGAATAACGAGATCAGCATGTCTGCGGCAAGAAAGCTACTGGACAAGGGTCAACTGGAGGAATTCAAATGGTCCGTCGAGGAATACATAAAGTACGGGCAGCTGAACGCCATGAACCAGCAGTGGATGAAGCAGCTGGAGAACGCCTCGGCAAAATATCATATCAGCAGGCTGGAAGCACTCAAGTTACAGACCCAGCAGGCTGCGGAGGTTGCTTTTGGGAATTATCTTGACAGCGTTGACAGCATGGCGAGGCAGTTTTATTCTGAGAGTTATTACCGTTCTGCATTCGAGCTGCAGAAAGGTTTTGGCATTGGTTGGGCACTTGATTCCATTGACGATAACAAGTTGTCAAAACTGATCGCAAAGCCCTGGGCAGCAGATGGCAAGAACTTTTCAGACCGTATCTGGACATCCAAGTCTCAGATGGTCAACGACCTTCACAGCGAGTTGACAAGAACCTGTATTTTAGGCAAAGCTCCCGACAAAGCTATCGATCATATGTCGAAGTTTGTGAATAAGAAATTTAAAAATGCAAAAGTACAGGCCGGGCGGTTAGTTATGACAGAACAGGCCTTTTTTAGTGCTGCTGCACAGAAGGACTGTTTCAACGACCTGGGCGTGGAAGAGTTTGAGATCGTTGCAACACTGGATTCCCATACATCGGCAATCTGCCAGGAGCTGGACGGCAAGCACTTCCCGATGTCACAATACGAACCCGGGGTTACGGCGCCGCCTTTCCATGTATGGTGCAGATCCACGACCTGTCCTTACTTTGACGATGAGTTTTCCATCGGCGGGCGGGCTGCAAGAGATGCTGACGGCAAGACCTATTATGTGCCGTCCAATATGACATACAAGGAATGGAAAAGTGATTTTGTCACCTTTGCAGGGAATAGCAATGGCTCAAAAAGAACAATTGAAGAGTTGTCCGAAGCAGTACTCAATACGGATAGTGCTGTTTCCCAATATATAAGCAAGCAGACGAAGTGGAATGGGAACCTAGTAATACTAAATGACAACGATTATCGCCAGGCAGGAAAGCGATGGGACTGCAGTATTGAATTAAAAATGGATACAACAGATCATCAGTTAATCCATGAGCATTTGCACGCAAGGTCTATCAGCTATTATGATCCTGCCACTTACATAAAATACAGCTACATAGAAGAGCTGCCTGTTGAACTGCTTGCAAGACAGATATGTATTGACAAAAACATTGCTTTTACATATTCGAGCAATTACAATAGAGTTGAGGATTTACTTGAGATAAAAAACGCCTTATCACTTCAATACAGTGATTTGGAATTTGCACTCGCCTTATTTAATGTATCTGTGCCGGATAGAGGAGAGTGGCTGAAATCATTAATTATTAATAACAGTTCCGGCTTTACAGAGTATAACAGACTGATGAAACTGTTGGAGGAGATGAAGCGATGGCCCAACTAGCTGAGTTCTTGAACCGATTTCAAAATGGCAATAGCAGCGATGAATGGTTCTCGCTGGAAGCGGATGTACGGAGTTATCTGGAAAGTCTGTCAGAAGATGACGTTATTGATTTTTTAGACAAGTTCCCATATGAGTCCCTGTGCATGATCTGTGATGGACTCAGAGTAGATCAAGACAAGAACTATTACGAAAAAAATGAGGCCTTTGTTATCAAAGTGAAATGAGGAGACTTCAAAATGATTAAAAGACTAGTCAAAACACTTATGCTGGAAAACGGTAAACTTTATGGCACTGTAGGCGATCAGAGGGTTACTCTGGCATACTGCGAACCGAGAATTGAAATATATGAGCACCGGCAGGACATCCCCGTAATGAACAAGCATAGCTATGGAGTGAAAAAGATACATGCCGCAATTGTCCTCTGCCCGACTCCGGAAACCACCCGCACAGTTGATGCAGAGTGTTTGTCGAAGATAAGCCGTTTTGAACTGTCTGCTGACATACAGCGGCAGGACGGTATTTTCGAGGCATTACGGCTTGATCTGGAACCGACGGAAATCGATCTGGACGGCGACTGGGAATTTGCGCTGATTGGCTCTCCTGAGTTGATAAAGAAGCTGCGCGCAATATGAGGAGAATAACTGAATACTGTTTATCAAGGACTGCCAAAGGGTGGTCTTTTTTGATTGCCTTTTTCCGCAGGCGTAAAAGAACGGTACCTACCCGGCCGTGGGTATAACCGGCAAATCCCAATACCCGGAGAGCGGGAATAAAGATCTATGGAGGATATGAGAATGGATTGGTTAAGAACAATATTGGAAAAAGCCCAGATTGTAGACGGAAAGCTGGATATTGATGCTGTGATGAAGTCCGCAGCGGCAGAGTTCCCGAAACACGCAGTACCGAAGAAGGACTACAATGACAAGGTCGGAGAGCTCAAGACCGCCACGGATACGATTGCTGATCTGAAGAAGACGAACGGTGATAACGCTGACCTGCAGAAGAAGATCGGCGACTACGAGACAGAAATCAAGGCGCTGAAAAAGACTGCGGAGGATACCAGCAGGACATACGCGTTGAAGGAACAGCTTACGAAACAGGGGGTCCAGGATCCGGACTACCTCATCTACAAGACCGGCGGACTTGAGAAATTTACCTTTGACAAGGAGGGAAAACCTGTGGGGATAGACGAGCTGTTGAAGCCGTACAAAGAGGACAAGGCTATGGCCCATCTCTTTAAGCCGGAAGATAAGAAACCGCCGTATGAACCTCATGGAGGCGGAGGAAGCGGAGCGGCAAACCCGTTTGCAAAGGAAACCTTCAATATGACGGAACAGGGAAAGTTATTAAAAGAGAATCCGGAGCAGGCCAGATCGATGGCAGCTGCGGCCGGAGTGAAGATTTAAGAAAGGAAAGGTGAATTAAATGGCAGGAACTACTTTACAGGACGTCATCGTGCCTGAACTATTTAATCCATACGTAGTGAACAGAACAATGGAGCTGTCGGCACTGGTACAGTGCGGCATCGTCGCGAATAACTCGGAATTTGATGCGCTGGCATCCCAGGCTGCACCAACGGTCAACATGCCGTTCTTTGAGGACCTGACGGGCGAATCAGAGCAGGTCATCGAAGGCGCAGACCTGGAGGACAACAAGATCGAGTCCAATAAAGACGTGGCAGCCATCATCAGAAGAGCAAAGATGTGGAGTGCGACAGACTTATCCGCCGCCCTTGCAGGCACTGATCCGATGATGGCAATCGGCGACCTGGTGGCGAAATTCTGGGAAAGGGATATGCAGAAGGAACTGATCGCAGTCCTGAACGGTGTTTTCGGAACGATTCCGGCAACCACTGGGGATAATGCAAAGCCGGCAGAGACGAGATTAGAGTCAAACCTATTAGATATTACCGGAAAAAGCGGTGCGGCAGCAAACTGGAGCGGATCCGCATTTATCGATGCAGAACAGCTCTTAGGTGATGCCAAAGCACAGCTGACAGGAATCTGTATGCACTCTGCAACAGAGGCATACCTGAAGAAACAGAACCTGATTGAAACTGTGCAGCCGTCCAATGACGTGTCTTTCGGTGTATATCAAGGCAAGAGAGTCATTATCGACGATGGGTGCCCGGTTGAAACAGGAGGAAAGTACACCACCTACCTCTTCGGCGAAGGCGCCGTGGCACTGGGCAACGGAAATCCTGTCGGCTTTGTACCTACAGAAACAGACAGGGCGAAGAGAAAAGGCTCCGGTATTGATTACCTGATCAACAGAAAGACCAACATCCTGCACCCGAGGGGGATTGCGTTCACAAATGCAAAGGTTGCAAAGACGGAAGGCCCTTCCCGTGCTGAACTGGCTGATGCGGTCAACTGGAATCCGGTCTACGAGCCGAAGCAGATCAGGGTCGTGGCATTCAAGCACAAGCTGGGGTAACGGCCATGTTGAAGCTTGAAAAGCTGAAACTGCTCCTTGGGATTTCCGGGGAGCAGCAGGATACCCTGTTACAGTTCGTTCTGGATGATGTGGAAGGCGTGATCTGCGCATACTGCAACATAGAGGTGCTGCCGGATGGGCTGGAGAATACGGCTTATCGTATGTCGATGGAACTTTACCGGAATGAGAATCCGGGCCATGAGGAATCTGCTCCGGGTTCCGTTTCCTCCATCAGCGAAGGTGATACGTCTACTTCATTCAATGCATCCGTGAGTGAAGGGTATAAGGACTCCCTACTGAAGGATTACAAGGCGGTATTGAACCGTTACCGCAGGGTGGTGTTCAGATGAATGCATTACAGAAGGCAAGACAGGCGCACAGAGAGGCGGTGGAGATGCTTTACGAAGGATTATGTACCATCACTGAGTACCAAGCCTACACGAAGCCCAACAAGGCGACGGGATATCACGAGGTTGAAGTGCTTACCGGCCGGCCGTGCAGGCTCTCCTTCGGCACGATTCTCGCGGCGGAACAGACCGGGACCGGCGCATCCGTGCAGCAGACCGTGAAGCTGTTTGTTGCACCGGAAGTGGATATCAAACCCGGAAGTAAGATTACTGTGGCCCAAAACGGCGTGACGATGGATTACTGCCGTACCGGTGAGCCGGCAGTATATGCGACCCACCAGGAAATCAATCTGGAACTTTGGAAAGGATGGACATGATGGCAAGAGGCGGATGCAATTTTGACGACCTGCTGAGGTTCCAGGAAGGCATGGCGCGGATGCAGCAGAACATGGGCGAGATACTGGACATCTGCGCCCGTGAACTTGCACAGCGCCTGATGGCGAAGGTCATCAAGAGGACGCCGGTGGGAAAATACCCCGCTGGGACAGGCAAGGTCGGCGGCACCCTCCGCAGGGGCTGGTCGCAGGGCGGACGGTATAAAATCTACCACAGTGCAAGCGCCTGCATGATTGAGATTAACAACCCTGTTGAATATGCCAGCTATGTGGAATACGGCCATCGTACCGCTAATCACACCGGATGGGTGCCCGGGCACTTCATGATGACGATTTCCGTTGAAGAGATCCAGCGCAATGCCCCGGCGATACTGGAGCGGAAAATCAAAAGACTGATGGAGGCGCAGATGAGATGATTGAGAAGATTATAGACGGGATACTGGCAGCGCTCAATGGGGAATTTGAAGGCTGTACCCTATATACCGAAGAAGTCAGACAGGGACTGAGAGAACCCTGTTTTTTTGTGTCCTGCATCAGTCCCGATACCAAGGTGTTAAGGGGCAGACGATACCGGCATACGAACCAGTTCGCCGTCCAGTACCTCACCAACGCCGATGAACCGAGGGCAGACTGTAACAGAGTATCCGAGCAATTATTCAATTGCCTGGAGCTGATTACTGTCGAAGGAGAGCTGATACGTGGTACGGGCATGGAGGCGGCCATAGAGGACGACGTGCTGACCTTCACGGTCAATTATGACTATTTCAGTTATCGCCCGAATACGACGCCGGTCATGGAACAGAAGGGTACTGAAACGAATCTGAAAGGATGATTTTATGGCAACAAAGAAAGACAAGCCGGATGTGTTTACGAGAGAAGCACTCCTTGCATCCGGCTATTTTGATAACAGAAAAGATGCCCTGGCTGTGGTCATCAAAGACGGTGAGGAGATCACCATCGAAGAGGCACAGGCAAGGCTTGCTAAATTTATGAAAAGGAAGGTGAAATAAATGGCTTTAGGCGGAGGAATGTGGACGACACAGAACAAGGTTCTGCCGGGCGCATACATCAATTTCATCTCGGTGGCATCGGCTGATGCGAAGCTGAGTGAGAGGGGATATGCGACCATGCCGCTGGAACTGGACTGGGGTCCCGACGGAGAAATCTTCACTGTGACGGCGGACGATTTTAAAACGAGAGCCTTAAATATCTTCGGGTATGACTATATGAGCGAGAAGCTGAAGGGGCTTCGCGACCTGTTTATGTATGCCCAGACCCTATACGCATACAGGCTCAACAGCGGCGACAAGGCAACCTGCACTTATGCGGACGCAAAATACAGCGGAACCCGCGGCAACGACCTGAAGGTGGTCATCACGAAGAACGTGGACGACCAGGCAAGGTTTGATGTGACTGATTATCTCGGCACCACGAAGATCAACGTGCAGACCGTGGCTTCGGCTGCGGAACTGAAAGATGACGACTTTATTATTTGGAAGAAGGACGCGACACTGGCTGTGACTGCCAGCACTTCTTTATCGGGAGGAACCAACGGCACGATCAATACGCAGGCATATCAGACCTATTTAGACCTGGCAGAAAACTACTCTTTCAATACGATGGGCATCGTGACCACGGACGAGGAAATTAAGAAGCTCTGCGTCAACTATGTGAAGCGCCTGAGGGATGACGTGGGCGTCAAGTTCCAGCTTGTACTGCACAAGTCACCGTCCGATTATGAGGGTGTAATTAATATCAAAAACAGTACGACGGATACCGGATGGACGGAAGCTTCCGCGGTTTACTGGCTGACCGGCGCCGAGGCGGGATGCGCAGTGAATGCATCGTTAACTAACAAGAAGTATGACGGTGAGTTTGCCATCGGCGGTGACTATACGCAAACCCAGCTTGCGGGTGCGATCAAGGCAGGCGAACTGACCTTCCACCGTGTCGGAACCGAAATCAGGGTGCTGGAAGATATCAATTCCTTTGTATCCTTCACGGATGATAAGAACGAGTTGTTTTGCGATAATCAGACGATCAGGGTCATCGACCAGATCGCCACGGTTCATGATGATGCGGTACTGTTTAACACCAAATACCTGGGCAAGGTGCCCAACGATGAGGGCGGAAGGATATCCCTGTGGAATGATTTCGTCAAGTCCAGAAAGGCGCTGCTCAAGATCAGGGCGATTGAAGACTTTAGCGATTCTGATATCGTGGTGAGCCAGGGCGATACGAAAAAATCAGTCTATGTCACGCAGCAGATCACCGTGGTCAATGCGATGACGCATCTGTACATGACCGTCAAGGTCGTGTAGGAAGGGGGAACATATGGCAATTAACAATATCACCATGCGGAGCCAGGACGCCCTACAGGCAAGCAGAGCGGAGTGCTTTGTCACGATTGGCGATAACAGATATAACTTCATGCAGGCTTTGAATCTGGAAGCGAAGGTGGAAAAGACAAAGACGGAGATCCCCATCCTGGGGCGGAGTATGAAAGGCAACAAGGCGACGGGATTGAAAGGTACCGGAAAGGCGACCTTCCACTTCAACACGTCCATCTTCAGGCAGATCATGCAGCACTACAAGGAGACGGGGGAGGACATCTACTTTGACACGCAGATTACCAACGAAGACCCGACTTCCGCTGCAGGCAGACAGACGGTCATTCTGATCGACTGTAATATCGACAGCATGATCCTGGCCAAGTTCGACGCTGACGGAGAATATCTGGATGAAGAATTTGACTTTACATTTGAGGATTGGAGCATGCCGGAAGAGTTCAGCATTTTGGACGGCATGAACGCATAAGGAGGATATATGAGCAATTTTTCAAGATTTATGAAACAGAACCAGGTCGTGAAAGAGAACACGACCTATGCGGCGACAAAGAGCCTTGTTGATGACGACGGGAAGCCGCTGGAATGGGAGATCAAGCCCGTGACCACGAGGGAGAACGACGCCATCATCGACGAATGCACTTATGAGGTGCCCATCACCGGCAAACCGAACATGTACCGCATGAAGATGAACCAGATGAAGTACCGAGCGAAGCTGATCTGTGCGTCCGTAGTGTCACCGAACCTGCATAATAAAGAACTGCTCGATTCTTATGGCGTGATGGATCCAACTGACCTTATCAGGGAGATGATTCCGGATGTAGGGGAATACAGCAGGTTCTTCGAGTTCATCAACGAGTACAACAACCTGGTACCGTTCCAGGAAGAGGTGGATGAGGCAAAAAACTAATCAATGGAGACGATGCGGAGGCAACCATCGCCTACCATTGTCTCCACAGGTTCCATATGCTGCCATTCGAATATGCGGCGCTGGATTCCAGGGACAAGGCGTTCATCATCGCCGCGATAGAGATCAAGGCAGAAGAGGAAAAGAAAGAGGCGAAAAAAGCCAGGAAAGGACGGTAATGACATGGCATCCATACAGACACAGCTATATTTAAACGACCAGATGACGGCGGGGCTGCAGAGGATCAACAACGCACTCGGGAACATGGTCGGGTCACTGCGCACGGCTGACAGCCAGCTGTCGTCCGGGCTTGACTCGTCCGCTCTCATGAGCGCGCAACGCGCCTGCGACCAGGTCAATGTACAGCTGGAGGAGATGGCGCAGAATGCAAGACAGGTTGAAGCACCGGTGAGAGAAACGGGCAACGCTTTTGACTCGCTGACCGGAAAAGCGATGGGGTTTGTCTCAGCTTATGCAGGTATGAGGGGGCTGACATCACTTGGGGGACTGTCTGACCAGTTGTCACAGACGACGGCAAGGCTCAACCTCATGAATGATAAAATGCAGAGCACCGCTGACCTTGAGGACGCAATCATGGCGTCTGCGAACCGGGCAAGGGCATCATTTTTGACTCAGGCAGACATCGTGGCGAAGCTGGGTCAGAGGGCAGGCGATGCTTTTGCCTCTAACAATGAAACGATCCAGTTTGCCGAGAACCTGAGCAAGCAGTTTGTCATCGCAGGAGCCAGTCAGCAGGAAATGGCATCAGCATCCCTGCAGCTGACACAGGCATTAGGCTCCGGAGTTTTGCGGGGTGAAGAACTCAATGCCGTGTTTGAGTCAGCTCCAAACGTCATACAGACAATCGCAGATTATTTAGATGTCCCGATAGGGCAGATACGGACCATGGCATCAGACGGGCAGATTACCGCCGACATTGTCAAGAACGCCATGCTTGGCGCAACGGATGAGATCAACGCACAATTCGAATCCATGCCGTACACGTGGGGGCAGGTGTGGACGCTGTTTTGTAATAAGGTGATTGACATCACGCAGCCGCTGCTTAAGCTGATAGGTCTTTTGGCACAGAACTGGAGTATCATCGAGCCGATTATATTAGGCGCGGTTGCGGCTTTGGTTGTTTATAATTCCACGATGGGTATAGCGTGGTTGACCACATTGCAGGACGTAGGTGCGAAAGCAGCTCATGTAGCTGCTAGTATGGCTCAATATACAGCATTATTTGCGGCGACAGTTGCACAGAATGGACTGAACTTTGCTTTAGCTGCATGCCCTATTACATGGATTGTAATGGGGATAACGGTACTAATTTCCCTGCTCTACATTGTCGTAGCGGTTATTAATAAAGTTGCAGGCACATCTGTCAGCGCAACGGGAATAATTGCAGGAACGGTTGCAGTACTTATGTCTTTCATTTACAACTGTCTGGTCTTACTTTTCAATGCGATTGCGACATTGGGAAATTTTTTGAATAACGTTTTTAAGGATCCGGTGGCAGCGGTCAAACTGTTGTTCCTTGATATGGCGAAGAATATTCTGGATTATATTTCGAATGTTGCACACGGAATTGAGGATTTGATCAATTCAATCCCGGGCGTAGAAATCAACATTACGTCCAAGATAGACAGCTGGAGGAATGGACTTGGTGGTATGATTGAAGATGTGAAGGACAAAGCGGGGTTCGAAGATCTGTTTACGAAGATGGAATATCAGGATTTATCTGCGGCATATAAAAAGTGGTACGGAAAAGGGGCGAACCTCTTCTCAGGAGGAAACAATGGTATTCCCAATACACCAGATATCCCCAAGATGCCTGATTTAAGCAACTTAGCTAACAACACCGGCAAGACCGCCGGCAACACGGCCAAGATTGCGGACAGCCTTGACATCACCAACGAGAAACTGAAATATATCCGTGACTTTGCCGAGGAAAAGGCGATCCACAGATATACCGCCAATACTATCAAAATTGACATGGTCAACAACAACGCCATCAACTCCGACGAGGACATCGACGGCATCGTGACCAAGCTGAAGACCAGGCTGGAAGAAGAGCTTGCATCGGGCGCGGAAGGAGAACACTGATGTACTACATATATTTCGGAAAGACACAGTTTCCCATCGCACCGGAGAAGATATCCATCAAGGTGAAGGGGAACAACAAGACCATCAGCCTGATCAATGAATCAGAGGTCAACCAGATCAAGAAGAACAAGCTGTCGGAAATTTCCTTCGACCTGCTGCTGCCGAACCAGAACTATCCCTTTGCTGCATACCCCGACGGCTTTCAGGACGCGTACCATTACCTTACAAAGATAAAAGAATTTAAGGCAAAGACAAAGCCCTTCAAGCTGAAAATTATCCGTACCAATCCGAAAGGTGACGACCTGTGGGATTCGTCCCTCGATGTGACCCTGGAGGAGTACACCATCAACGAGGACGCAAACGACGGTTTTGATGTAAAAGTATCGGTAAACCTGAAGGAGTACGTCGAATACGGCGTGACCAGGATAAAGGTCAAGGAGAAGGACGGCAAGAAGCAGGTGACGAAGAAAGACAAGAAGAAAACGGAGAAGAAGAAACCGAAGGCAGCCGGCTATACTATAAAGAGCGGCGACACCCTATGGGCGATCGCCAAAAGATTTCTTGGCAGCGGCAGCAGGTGGAAGACGATTTACAATGCCAATAAGTCGGTTATTGAGAAGACGGCCAAAAAACACGGATTTGCATCCAGCGCGACGGGACACTGGATCTTCCCCGGCACGAAACTGACCATACCGAAGGGGTGATATCATGGCGGACTTGATTGACATCGCGAAGAAGGAACTGGGGTATAAGGCCTCAGAAAGCAATACCAAATACGGACGGTGGTACGGCATGCAGGGCCCCTGGTGTGCCATGTTTGTAAGCTGGTGCGCGCACCAGGCAGGCGTCAGCTCCTCCATCGTGCCAAAGTTCGCCTACGTGCCAAGCGGCATCAGCTGGTACAAGAATAAGGGAAGATTCAAGGCGAACGGCAGTTACACCCCAAAGCGGAACGACATCATTTTCTTCGGCGGAGGCAGCCATGTAGGAATCGTGGAATCGACAAAGGGATCCACGGTTTATACCATCGAGGGCAATACCACCAACAGCGTAGCCAGGCGGCAGTATGCCAAGAGCAGCTCGTATATCACGGGTTACGGACTGGTCAACCAGTATTCGGGGTCGACCTCTAAAAGTGAGGAGAAGAAGGAAGCCAGTGCCGAGAAGGAACTTGCACACCTCAAGAAGGTGCTCAAGACCATAGAGAAACAGAAGGCAGCGCCGAAGGTGGAGGATTACGAGATCAGTTCCGTCATACCGAACAAGGTCAATGTGGAACTCTTAGTTACCCATAACGGAAAGACCTACCAGCTCCCTGCAAAGGACGGAATGAAGGTGACATACGAAAGAAAGAACGCGCCGGGGAAGCTGACCTTCACGACGATTTTTGACAAGTCCAAGAAAATCTACAACGGCGACCCGGTATCCCTTCGTGTCATTGGAAAGGACTTCTGGTTTGGATATATCTTTACCCTGAAACCCCAGGTAGACGGAACCATCGACGTGACTGCCTACGACCAGCTGCGATATCTGAAGAACAAGAATACTTATATGTATAAGAAGAAGACGAGCACCCAGCTTGTGAGGATGATCGCCAAGGACTTTGGCCTGCAGACAGGGGCGCTTGCCAACACCAGGTACGCCATGACCCGCATCGACGACAACCAGACGCTCTTCGCCCCTGCTGGTGCAGGAGATCTTCGACATCATCCAGAACAGCCTGGACGAGACGCTCATGGGCACAGGGAAGATCTATACGCTGTATGATGACTTTGGAAAACTGCGGCTCCGGGAACCCTGGAAGGTCAATATCCTGATTGACGAGAAGACGGCGCAGTCCTACGATTACACTCGTGATATCGACAACAATGTCTACAATCAGATCAAGCTGGCTTATGAAAACAAGAAGACCGGCACCCTGGAGCTTTACGTCAGCAAGTCCACTAAGAATATCAACAAGTGGGGCGTGCTGCAGTATTTTGAGAAGATTGACAGCCCCAAAGTGGCGAAGCTTAAAGGCAAAGTCCTCTTGCAGCTTTACAACAAGGTGTCAAGGACTCTCAAAATCAGCGGTGCTTTTGGCAGCATCAGCGTGAAGGCGGGGTGTCTGCTGCCTGTACTGATGGACATTTACGATGTGAAGATTTCGCGGTACCTATTGGTGGACAAAGTGACTCATGAATTTAATAACTGCGAGCATACGATGGATTTAGAGCTGAGCGGAGGTGATTTTGACAGTGGCTACTAATTTAACACAGACGATCAAAAAGGCGGCGATGGACGCAGTGAGGGCGTCAAAGCCCTGCGACATTTTAACAGGCACGATCACGTCCGTGTCGCCTTTAAAAATAAAGATTTCACAGCGAGTCACTCTTGAGGGTGACTTTTTTGATGTGACGGAAACCTTTGACAAGAAGACCCATAAGACGGGTGACAAGGTGGTGCTGATCCAGGGCGCAGGCGCACAGAAGTATCTCGTAATAGACAAGGTGGTGGTCTGATGTTACCAAATCCGAATGCGTTTGAGCTGGATGAAGAAATGGAAAGTGATTTTGAGACCGAAACCATGCCTGACAAGACTTATCGCCTTGATTTTGCAAGCAACAGCATCAACGGCATGATTGACGAAACCAGAGCGAGAGAGCAGGCCATCATGAAGATCATCATGACCGAGGCGGAGGAATACCTGATCTATAATTATGACTATGGCTGCGCTTTGGTTGACTTGATCGGTGAGCAGCCGCCGCTGGTGCAGTCTGACGTCAAGGATGCGATAGAAACAGGAATTTTATCTGATGACCGTTTTGCATCGGTTGAATTTACGAATGAGAAACTGGAACGCGGAAGATTGACATTATCCCTTACCATGACATGTACGGACGGCGAAGAGATTAACCTGGAGGAGGTGGAATTCAGTGTTTGAACAACGGACTTATGAGACAATTTTAGACGAGATGCTGGACACGGTTGATGATACCATCGATACCAGGCAGGGGTCGGTCATCTACGACGCCACGGCCCCGACGGCGATGGAAAACGCCCAGATGTATGTCGACATGGACATCCTGCTCAACGAGACCTTTGCGGATACCGCCAGCTATTACTATTTGATAAAACGCGCTGCGGAGCGGGGCATCTTTGTAAAAGAGGGCACGCCTGCAGTGCTGAAGGTGCAGGTGGAACCGGCTGATATCGAGATACCCATAGATACCGAGTTTAACATTGGAGAGTTGAACTATACGATCACCGAGAACCTTGGGGACGGGTATTATGGTCTGACCTGCAGGGAACCGGGCGTGGAAGGAAACAACACCGTTGACGACGTGATCCCGATGGAGGACGTGGAAGGGCTTGAGACGATCACCGTGGCAGGGATCGTTACGAGTGGTACGGATGACGAAGACCTGGAGCATCTAAGAGAGCGGTATTTTGACTCTTTTGAGGCGGTCTCCTTTGGCGGCAATAAGGCTGAATACCGGGAAAAGGCCAACGAGCTGGAGAACGTCTATGCCTGTAAGGTCTATCCTGTGTGGAACGGTGGCGGTACGGTCAAGCTGGTCATCCTGGGAACTGATTACCGCAAAGCAACAGATGCGGTTGTGAGCGAACTGCAGGAGGCCATCGACCCGACGCAGGACGGTACCGGGGTGGGCATCGCACCGATCGGACACATCGTGACCGTGGAGACGGTGACGGAGCAGCTGATCAATATATCCTGCACGATCAACTATATGACCGGTTATGGCTGGAACGATATCAAAGACACTTTCGCAGCGGCGGTAAGCGACTACTTTTTAGAACTGCGCAAGGCGTGGGAAGATTCTGTCGGACTGATCATCCGTACCGGACGAATAGAGGGCATGCTGCTCGACATACCCGGCGTGGACGATATTACCGAAGTAAGGTTTAACGGTACTACTGGCAATTACAGCGTGACTGAAAACCAGGTGCCGATTGTAGGTGAGCTGAATGGATAGAAAACTGATCGAATACCTGCCGGAGTTCATGCGGGACTTCCGGGAGATTAAATTCCTGACCGATAAGCAGCAGGAGCAGGCTGAAACACTGTGGGTGTCACTCGATACGATCTGGAACAACCAGTTTATTGAGACTTTGGACGAGGCTGGATGCGCGCGTTGGGAGAAGATGCTACGGATCCGCAATAAGGACACATATACCCTGCCGGAGCGGAGGAACAAGATTCTGGGTAAGATGGTTGAGCAACGGCCGTTTACCATGAAGTCCCTAAAGAAAGCTTTGACAATGCTGTGTGGGGCAGATGGTTATTCCGTCGAACTGACTCCCGCTGAATATATCTTGCGAGTGAGAATTGCCCTGACTAGCAAGAACATGTACGGTGATGTGAAAGAACTGGTCGACAAGATTGTGCCAGCAAATCTGATCATAGATGCTGATTTAATGTATAACCAGCATAGCAAAATCGGGGGCTTTACCTATGCACAGCTGGCAGCCCATACCCATGAGCAGATTAGAAGCGAGGTGATCTAATGGAAAATACAAAGAACTATAACCTGAACAAGCCCTCGCCGGAGGACTTTTATGACATAGAGGATTTTAACCGGAATGCTGATCTGCTTGATACGGAATTGAAAAAACACGCAGACAGTCTCATTAAGAAGGCCGACTTAGTAAATGGCAAGGTTCCGGAAGGTCAGCTGCCTTCCTATGTATCCGCTGTGAGTGAGCACGCATCCAAGAGTGCTTTCCCGGCGACAGGCAAAGCCAATATCATTTACATCGCTACAGACACGGGAATCTGCTACCGATGGGGAGGTAGTCAGTATGCGATCATATCTGACACCATCGCCCTGGGCGAGACGACACAAACGGCTTACCGCGGAGACAGGGGCAAGGCAGCCTATGACCATAGTGTAAAGACCAGCGGTAATCCGCATAGGGTTACAAAGACAGACGTTGGGCTGGGCAACGTAGATAATACGTCCGACATGAATAAACCAGTGTCTACGGCGGTGCAGACGGCATTAAACGGCAAATCAAATAAACCCACCTATGTAAAAGCAACACTGTCGGCGTCAGGGTGGAACAAGACAGCAAAGACGTACTCATTTGAGAGCACATACCCCCATGCGCAGTATGATATAAATGTTGCCTATGCCAAGACATGTACATCCGCCCAGTTAGATGCCTGGAACGGGGCGATGATTGCAGGGGACATAGAGTCCACTGTTATTACAGCGCTCGGAGACGTGCCGACCGTTGATATTCCGATAATCGTGGAGGTGGTGAGAAAATGAGCGTATTTGTAAAATCTGGCGGCGGCGAGAATGTAACGCCCGAAGTGCAGGCACAATCGCCGCTTGTCACGGAGATTTTGGAGTCTTTGGTGGGCAAGGTCACGCTTGCAAATGCTACGCCCGAAGCGATACTTGAGGGATACAGCGCATATGTGGGGCAAATGCTGATAGAAGGAAAACTAAAAAAAGGTGTGGATTTGTTTACAGCTACAGGATGTACAAAAGCGTCAGTATCAGAAGTAACATTTGCGAGCATAGCTGCAGGTGCTGACTTTTTACATGATTTGGGAGAAAATCCGAAGTTTGCAATGGTACTCTGTGATGCAACATCACCATCAAAGTATGAGGTGAATACATTTTTATATTCAGGAGGATGGAGAACCTCTAATGGAGTGCATGTTCCGAATTCGACATCCCATGTAGATTCTAATGGAAATGTGACAAGCGTATCAAACATATCTATAATCAGTAGTTCTCGATCAGTGTCATTCAGGAATACAACATATAAATTTGCAGCAGGTGTAAAATACACAATTGTAGCAATGGCGTAGAAAGGAGGTAAATATGAGCAACAAAACACAGCTACAACAGCACAACGACGACCTCGCGGCGGCACTGGACAATCTCAACGGGCTTCCGATGGTGGAGGATGTAAAACACGGCAAATATGTATGGGAAAAGTATAAGCATACGCCACCAGTAGTCATCAAGAATATGACAATGACAATCACGCAGACATACGCAGAAATCATTATCAGTAATCCAAGCTTTTCATTGCCTGAAACGGACTATATGTTTTTCGATAGTTTTGGAAATAGTGAGGGTTTTGCTTCGCCAAGGTTTTACAAAGAAGGGGGTAAGCTGAAATTTGAGACGAGAAGCGGCTCGAAAGTCGATGTATCTAGCTACAGCAAAGGAGACTGTAAAATCACACTTGGTTCAAGCGGAAATACCAGCGATAACGGCACATACAGCATGATTTGCCACGAGAAGATAATGGAAAATGCTAAAAAAGAATTTATCGAACATTTAGTTTCTGACAACCCAGACAAATATCCAGATGATGGAGAGTGGAATGATTTCCATTATAAGAAAACAGAAAGGATTCCATACATATTTGGCTATGAGAATGTTGATTATGGAAGCTTTATACCAAGCGTTAGCACGGGTTCTGCAATTTTAAGTCATAAACTGAAACTTACCCCTAAAATGTTGATTTTATACACTGAGACAGATTTCAAAAAGTTGATGGGAGGGGATTATACATGTACACCTATCAAAATATTAACATACAGCGAAAATATGTACTCAAGTTCATACGGAGCCGCAGTCATATATTACAATGCCTATAATCAAGGATATGAGACAAGTTCTCATTCTGGTTTTGCGGTAAGCTGGAATAATACAACAATACGTATGTCAATGCCGTCAAGCGGAATCGTTGCAATTTTTTACCAGGGGCAGAAGTATCAATGGATTGCACTTGCATAGGAGGAGAACAATGAACAATAAAGAAATATTACGAACCCATAACAAGGACTTGCAGAGAATCAAGGCGGCGATTGACGCACTTCCAGCTGCCCAAAAATGGACTGGGGGGGGGTACTATCGTACCAGGAACTAGTGATATAACCATCCCAGCATACACAGATACGGAACTGACCGTGCAGGGTGCCCCAGACTTCAGACCAGAGAACATTAAAGAGGGGGTGTCTCTGTGGAACAAGATTGGAACATTGAAGGCTCCCAAGGTTACTTACGGAACTGTAACGGTGCAAGGCAACCCGTCGGGCACGATAACTATGATCGATACTGGTTTTAGCGAGAAACCTACACATGCAGGTATTACAGGAGAGTTTCCTCTATACGGTAATTATTCTGGTTATAATGTTTCAGTAACAATTTATGGGAATCAGATACGTGTTTCTACAGATGGAATGCCAACATCAACAGTAAACTGGGTCGCAGTTGTATTATAAAAATGAGGAGGAAAACAGTATGACATATTACTACAAAGGATTGGATAAAAACGGAAGAATCATCATGATTGGAACGCAGTCATTTCCTGTCACACCAAACGCAGAAATTGGAAACGTGGAAATCACGGAAGAGGAGTATAATGCTCTAATGACTGAAATCAATTCACATGCCGAAAATGTGAAAGATTACGTCAACAAAGTCAGAGCAGGAGAAATCACCTTGGCAGAGGTGCCAGCGGAATACAGGTCGGAAGTTGAGGCAATCATCAATGCACCTGCACCAGAAGAGCCGAATAATCCGTATGGTATTCCGAATGCAAAATATGAGGAAATCAGACAGGGTGTGGTCAATGAGATCGTGGAGGGAGTGAAGAACGATGGGGAACAAGCAGCACCTACAGCTTAACAACATGGATTTGCAGACCGTACTGAATACGGTCAAATCCCTTCCGAATGCCAAAAAATGGACTGGGGGGGGGCACCATCATACCAGGTAAAAAGGACATCGTAATTCCAGCGTATACAGACACAGAACTGACGGTTCGGGGCGAACCTAGTCTTTTACCTAAAAACATCAGGGCAGGTGTGAATTTATTTGAAGTAACAGGCAGTTTAGTTGAGGGTACACGCATGGAAACGGGAACAATCACGTTTCTGAATTATAGCGTTATTCCACGAACCATTAACATCTCTCACGGAATGGGAGTCGCCCCATCAAACTTTTATTTATTACCAGAAAACGGGTTGACGCATGCTGATGATATGGATAACGCATTCCTATATACGATTTTTTCTATAAACAACAATACGTGTTTTTTCACCGATTTATCTAATGCATATGGTGGAGAGACGTACTTGTCATATTCAAGCGCAATCACGTCAATATCAAAAAGCATAAATGATGTCGGAATAACAATTAATAACCGTGATTATCTGTTCGGAGCGGGCACATTTAGGTGGATTGCCATTGTGTGATGAAAGGAGGAATCATGAACAAAGAAGATTTGCAACAAAACAACACGGGACTGCAATCAATACTTGCTACTATAAAATCCCTACCTTCTGCAAAAGCGTGGGGGGGGGGGGCACCCATTATTGAACCATCAATTGAGGATATCGTAATCCCTGCATTTACAAATGTGGATTTGACGATAAAGGGCGTTGATTTATTAAAATTTGGCGTTTCCAAAGGTACATTTTATGCAACCCAAGCCATGAAAGACGCAAGGGAAACTACATTTTACCACAATTTAAATGCAAAGCCGAGGTTTATATATGCAGTAGGGACTGGATATGCACCATATGGCGACGATATATTTTTAGTCGATGCAGAAAAGAATGTGGGCTATAATGGAAATCGTCAAATTCAAAACCTTTCGTCCTCTTCGTCTTCCGTAACGACTACTACATTTACATTGTATACATCAGACATAGCGCTGATGAATTATTATTGGTACGCAATATTATAAAAAGGAGGAAATATGAACATAAAACAGCTAATCAACAGCATAAGGGGCATGACCCCGACAGCCACAGACGACGTGGCGGCAAGGAGCACGGAACTGTACCCCGATTGGGCAACGGGGCTGAATGTAAAAGTAGGAGACCGTTACCAGTGTGATGGGCTGCTTTACAAGGCATTACAAGACCATGTTACACAGGATAACTGGAGGCCTGGCCAGGCGGCGAGCATCTGGCAGGTTATAGACGTTACCCACGCAGGCACACTGGATGACCCTATTCCGTTTGCGCTCAACATGGAGGTCTATAAAGATAAATACTATACATGGGCTGACGTGCTGTACATATGCACGAGGGATTCAGGGACGGCGCTGCAAAACAGCCCTGACCAACTGATAGGACATTACTTCACAGAGGCTTAAGGCTTCTTTTTTATTGCAGTAAGGGAGGCATAATGACAGAGGCAATCATAACAGGCATCGTCGCCATCATGGTCTGCATGATCAATAATCATTACCAGCAGAAGGCGACCAAGCAGCAGCATGACAAGACGATCGGGCTGATCGAGTACAGGCTTGAGCAGCTGCAGAAAAAGGTGGAGGCGCACAACAATCTCGTAGAGCGGATGTATGAAATCGAAGCTAAGGCTGACGTCTACGAGGAGAAAATCAAAGTGGTGAACCATCGTATTGAAGATTTAGAAAACGGAGGAAAAGCAAATGAAGATTAATTGGAAAGTAAGATTGAAGAACAAAAGTTTTTGGCTGGCAGCAGTACCAGCACTGTTACTGGCCGTACAGGCCGTGCTTGCGCTGTTTGGTGTGGATTGGGCGCCGGATGTGTTATCAGACAAGCTGATCGACATCATCAACACAGTGTTTACGCTGCTTGCGATTATGGGAGTCGTAACTGACCCGACCACGGTTGGAATCGGGGACAGCAGAAAGGCTCTTGAATATGATGAACCGTCAGTCGGGGAGGTAGAGTAATGAATTTTGGACAAGCTATAGAATTATTGAAAAATGGAAAACGGGTGACCAGAACCGGATGGAATGGCAGAGGTATGAGTGTGGCTCTGCAGAAAGGCTACCCAGAAGGAATCAAGTGCAATAAACAAACGGCGGAAGCATGGGGCATGAAAGAAGGAGAACTCTTTAAGTGTCGTCCATACCTGCAAATGAGATGCGCCGATGGTACATTTCAGATGTGGCTTGCCAGCCAGTCTGATATCCTGGCAGAAGATTGGGAGGTAATAGAATAATGGCAGCTAAACCAATTTTGATGTACCTGTCCTACGGTCACTGGATCGGCGTAGACCCTGGGGCAGTCTCTGGGCGCTTTGTGGAGGCTAAAATGGCATATAGATATATGACAGCCTGCTACAAAGAACTCTTTGTCTTGAGGCGCAAATACGGCTACAACTTTGAGATAGCCTTCCCGGAGAAATCCGGCCGGGGGATGAGTCTGAGAAACCACGTGAACGATATCAGACGGTACAGAAAAAAGTACCGTGTCGTTGCTGTTGATGGACACCTTAACGCCGGAAAAGGCAGGGGTGCGGAAGTGTTGATAAATCCGAAAGATAAGTATGAACAATATCTCGGGGAGTGCGTTTTGAAGGAACTTCGGAAGCTGGGATTTGATTACCATTCTTACGATGGTAAAATTTCCTCTGCAATCAAGAAGGACGGCTCGTTCACATTCCTCAGGGCAGGCGGCGTAAACATGATTCTTGAACCAGGATTCTTGGACAATCCACAGGACAGGAAGAAGTTCAACACCGACAAGAAGCTTGAAGCTCTGGGCAAGGCCGTTGCAAGGGGTATGGTCAACTACTACAAAAAATACAGATAATTAAAAGCCGGGGTTCTTCCCCGGCTGATTTTTTTTCTTTAGATTCTTCAGTCTATCAAATCTTGTATCAACTCTGCATACTCCCGAACTATCTGCTGCCACCTCACTTGAGGATAATGTGAATAAGAAAAAATATATTCGGAAAACGAGAAATTTACTTCAGGCTCGATGACCTCTATGGCTTTCAAACACTTCTGGTGATAATAGGACTGGTATATCCTCTTAACCTTTTCTGTTGTTAAATTTAGCGTACTGCCTATGTCTGCATAGGTTTTATTCTTCCTATCTTTAGCTTCAATGATTTGCTTCTCAAGTGATTTTACCTGTTCCTCTGCCAGATGTCTATAAGGTGGGATGTCTGTATAAAAGCCTGCCAAAAGGGGAGGTTCACCGTGTCTTAGAACGCTGAGGAGATCATCATGAACCTGCTCCAGATATGCGATTGTGACAGCGGTGTCTACGTAGAATTCTAAAAAATCATAAGCATCTCTAATGCTATTTCTGTTAAGGAACTGGCAATAGCATCGGAACAGCTTGAATAAAAAATGCCGGTATTTATACGCTATCCCTGTGCCGCTCAGGTTGTACTGGTCGCCTATCTCTTGAAAAGTCTTACCTTCATGTTTCAGCTTTACAATCTCATAGTTTAGTTTATTCCTGTTCATAAATTCCGTGTAATCCATTTTGATATACCTCGTTAAATTCATAGGCTTGTAGAACACTCTTCGACGCTTTGCTGATTACACCCATAGATACGTTTATGTAATGTAATTAAACGCGAAATTTATGTTAAAGTCAAGAAAATACGGCATATTAACGTAAGGGTGACAGTATGAAAAAGATAAACTTCGGTAATGACAAAAATATAATCAGCAATAGTTTGAAACGTATAAGGTCTGATAAAAAAGTGACGCAGGGTGAGCTTGCAGCAAGAATGCAGACTCTTGGGGTGAATATGGATCAGCAGATGATCAGCAAAATTGAGAAAAATACCCGCATAGTGACGGATTATGAGCTGATTTGTTTCTGCCAGGCTTTAGGAGTGGACGTGAACGAGATGCTGCGGGACTTTTATGGCAAACTAAAAGGATAGCAGCGGTATCGACTCATGTCCATACGTCTATCATTATTCATGATCCACATCTGCCGAGATACGCTTATGTGACGTATTATAGCGCAGATTTAATGATAAAGTCAAGAAAAATACATTACATTAACGTAGGTGGACAATGAAAAAGATAAATTTTGGAGACAACAAGAACATCATAGGCGGACGTCTGAGAGCCTTAAGAAAAGAAAATCATTTGACGCAGGGCGAACTGGCAGCAAAGATGCAGACTTTCGGTATCAATATAGACCAGCAGATGGTTAGCAAGATTGAGAACAATGCCCGTATCGTTACGGACTATGAGTTGGCGTGTTTTTGCAAGGCGCTAAAGGTAACCGTAGATAAAATGTTGAGTGACTTTCATGATGAGGGATAGTGTAGGAGATAGAAAAATGGATGATAGACAATATGATGATTTAATAAAACAAAGAATCGGAGAGGCAATACGAGAACAAGTGCCAGAGGACAGGATAGATTTCACTCAGCTAGAGGAATGGGTGGCGGCAGATCGGGAGCGCCGGAGACTTAAAAACAGAATAAAGCGATTTTTTAGTTGGCTTTTTAAATAAGTGTGGTATGATTATCTCATAAAATATATCTCGCTGGATCAAGATTGAGGTGTGATATGCCGATACTAAAAAATGAGCTTACTAAAATTAAGGAATCTCTTGAGGCGGAACTGGCACGAGAGACTATCAAGCCAGATCGGAAGCTGGTAATAGAGCAGGAACTGCGGTCGATTGAAAAGCACTTAGCGATCGATTAATCTATGAAGTTCTTTCTCAGTCTAATGGTTTCACTCATGGTCTGGGATTTGAATAAAACGTTGAAATTTCAACGAAAAATGGATTATACGCAGTTACCATCTGGTGGTCCGGACGGAGAAATGGCCGCTTCAATGAGATATTTGTCCCAGAGATATTCCATGCCTTATAGAAAGGTGGCCGGCGTTCTGACAGACATCGGCAGTGAGGAATTGGCCCATTTTGAAATGGTAGCGACCATCGTGCATCAGCTGACTAGGAATATGACCATGGAGCAGATTAAAGAAGCAGGATTTGAGACCTATTTCGTAGATCACACTGCTGGAATCTACCCACAGGCGGCAGCAGGATTTCCTTTTGACGCCCTTTGCTTCCAGTCCAAAGGTGATGCAATCACTGACCTCCATGAAGATATGGCTGCAGAACAGAAGGCCAGGACGACCTACGACAACATTCTGAGAATGGTCGACGATCCAGACGTCATCGAGCCGATTAAGTTCCTGAGACAGAGAGAAATCGTTCACTATCAGCGTTTCGGCGAAGCACTGAGACTTGTCCAGGACAATTTGGATTCGAAGAATTTCTACGCAATCAATCCAGAATTTGATTTGAAATAATGTGATATAAATACGAAAAGGCGATGACGAAAGCCATCGTCTTTTTTTATGGTTCGGTTTTAAATTCTCTGGTACGCTGACGCCCTCTATCAATGAGATGAGGCAGAGATAAATCATTGCCGACTTGTTTATTTGAGAAATCTCATTTATAATATATCTATCTGTTTGATGAGACAGATTGTCTTGCAGACTTTGAGATATTTTTTTGAAAAAGGAGAAAGAAAATGAAAAAAACCATAACATTATTCTTAGCGTTTGTTCTGTGCTTCGCATTTGTATCCTGCGGCAGTACCAGTCCCACAGATGTGACGGACTCCTTCCTGAAAGCCGTAAAAGCGCAGGATGCTGAGGAAATGGCAAAGGTATATGCTGGCGATGATTTCAAGTTGCTCGATCATGACGATGAAAATGAGGAAATGGCAGATGCTTTAGAAAAATCCATAATGACAAAGTTCTTTGACTTTGAATACAAAATTGCAAATGAAAAGATTGACGGAGATAAAGCAAAGGTGGATGTTACTTTCAAAACTTATAAGATGGGGAGTGCTTTTACCGCGTTTATTGGAGAGTATTTCTCGCAGGCTCTGGGACTGGCATTCTCCGGTGCTTCTGATGAGCAAGCCGAAGAACTGGCTGAAACATTATTTACCGAGCAATTAGATAAATTGACAAAAAAGGACTACACGAAAACCGTTTCTCTTTCGCTGGAAAAGGTTGATGGGCAGTGGAAGGTTTCTGAATTAGACGAGGAGTCTGATGTCTTGAATGCAATGTCAGGCGGGCTGATTGAGGCCATCAATAATACCAGCAATGCATTTGATGATGCAGAATAAATAGCCGGGCTGATAAGTGAATCGGAGAAAAGAGAACAAAACATGAAAAGCTTTCATTTATATGCCTTGATAACCATACTCTGCTGGTCGGTGGGTAACACCTTTACAAAGATTGCTGTCGCATATCTCAGTCCGTGCCCGCTGGCGGCGTTGCGCTATGTCGTCGCCTTTGTCACCTTTGTCGTCATTGCCATCATCATAAAGATGAAGCTGCCACAGAGGAAGGATATCCCCTGGTTTATCATTGCCGGAGCGACCGGTTTTTTCGGTTTTACCTTGGCATTTAACAAGGGCTGTGAGACTGTGACTGCTTCGACTGCAAGTGTTATTTTGGCGGCAGTACCAGTTATGACGGCGCTTCTTGCCAACTTTATATACAAGGAAAAACTCAGATTGCTGCAGTGGGCGGCCATTGCAGCAGAGTTCTGCGGCGTGGCGATCATGACGCTGATGAACGGACTGGAAGCCGTCAAGCCCGGCATGCTCTGGGTGTTCCTGGCAGCCATATCCCTCAGTACCTATAATTTAATTGTCAGGCATCTTACAAAGCGGTATACATCCCTGCAGACTTCGGCTTTCAGCATCTTTGCGGGGACGATTCTGCTGATGGTCTTTCTGCCCCAAGCCGTAGGCGAAGTGCCGCAGGTGCCGTCAAAGATACTGCTATATCTGATTTTTATGGGAGTTTTTGCAAGCGCGCTGGCTTATGCCACATGGGCAAAGGCATTCTCCAAAGCGCCAAAGACGTCCCAGGTCAGCAATTATATGTTTTTGACCCCTTTTGTGACGGGAATATTGGAATTTTTCCTGACGGGCGCGGTGCCGGACCTGGCGACGATTCTTGGCGGCATCGTGATCTTTGCAGGACTATTTGTATTTACTTTTGGAGGAAAAGAAAGGAAACGAGAAGATGAAATTAGTGATTCAGCGAGTGAGTGAGGCATCAGTTGCCATAGACGGTGAAACCAGAGGACAGATTGGCCGGGGGTTCATGGTTTTGATCGGCGTGGGTCAGGAGGATACAAAAGAAGTAGCTGACAAATATATCAAAAAAATGATCGGCTTGCGCATCTTTGAGGACGAAAACGGCAAGACAAATCTATCTTTGAAAGACGTGGACGGACAGCTGCTGCTGATTTCTCAGTTTACTCTCTATGCTAACTGCAAGAAAGGCAACAGGCCCAGCTTTATCGAGGCAGGTGCGCCGGATCAGGCAGAGGCGCTTTATGAGTATATCGTAGAAGAATGCAAGAAGGCAGTTCCGATAGTGGAGACTGGTGAGTTCGGCGCAGATATGAAGGTATCGCTGACCAACGACGGCCCTTTCACGGTCATACTGGATGAGTCGATATTATAACATGAATATACCTTTAAGAATAAAAACGCAATTGGTCTGATTTCGGACTAGTTGCGTTTTACGTTTATACTACATGTGGCAAAGAACGAATTTTGGACTACATCAAAAAAAGATTTTGGCACTTTAGACTGGGTGCCGAAAGTGTTATGATTTTAACAAAGATTACTAATTGGTGGAGACAAGGCCCTATGATATACTGGTGATATGAATATTACAATTAACAGGAACAGCGAAACCCCAATCTATTTGCAGATTGCAGGGGCTATCAAGGATATGATAGAAAAAAACGAACTGGTCAAAGGCTATAAGCTGCCAGGTGAACGGCAGCTCGCCAGTGAACTGGGCGTTCACAGGAATACCGTCGTCAAAGCCTATGGCGAACTGGTGTCAGAGGGGCTTTTAACTGCGTCCAGACAGGCGCCAAAAGGTTATTTTGTCCAGAGCGCAGTGAACTCCTGGAACTTTAACAACCGATTCTTCCCTCTGGAAAAGATGATCCGCTACCATTACAATGAGAGAGAGAAGCGCTTTCAGGAGATTTTCAACGATTCCGTGGACAAGGGCTATATCTCTTTTGGCGGCATCATCATGGACAAGAGAGTCAATCCGGCGGGGGATATGGAATCCATCGTGAATCATATGCTGCAGTTCGATGAGGATGGGGCGATCATGTCTTTTTATCACGACGACAGCGAGCGGCTGAAAAAGAATATCTGCCGGATTCTCGCTGCAGAAAATATGTACGTCAATGCAAAGAACGTGCAGATTGTGGCGGAAACCAACCAGGCGCTGTATTATTTGATGACGCTCTACCTTTCCGAAGGCGACAGCGTCATCGTAGAGGAACCCATCGTGCCTGACAATGCCTCCATCTTTCGAAATGGCGGTCTGAACATGGTCACCGTGCCCATGGAAGCAGATGGCATGAACTTGGAGAAGCTGGAAATGCAGATCAAGAAGCACAAGCCGAAGTTCATTTACACCATGCCCAACTTTCACAATCCCACAGGAGTAGTCATGTCCCTGGCAAAACGGGAGCGGCTGCTAGAGATTGCCCAACGCTACGGCGTGCCCATCATTGAAGAAGATTCGCAGAGAGACTTCCGCTATACCCAGGAGCGGCTTCCCAGCTTGTATTCTCTGGATCAATATAAATCTGTAGTCTATGTGGACTCGTTTACGCTGACTTTCCCCTATGGCGTCAAAGTCGGTTACGTGGTCGGACCCTACGACCTCGTGGACATGCTGGGGCGGCTGATTACGATGACGGAAACCTTTG
>URXI01000006.1 GCA_900551775.1 uncultured Eubacterium sp.
CGCAATCGGCTGAAATCCCGAGAAATGTCTCGGACTTTTTTTCCGGCGTGCTTGATTGCGGACTGCAAGGCGCGTTAGAGACTGGGGGGGTGAGCAAAGCAAGCGATGAAACATACTGAGGCAACTGTGCTGCCCACAACAAAAGGGGCAAATCGCATTAGATATTCGCCTAATGCGACAGCCCCTGCCGAATTGTTTTTTATGTGCTCTACCCCAATGTTTGACATAAAACCTTTTTGTTTCAAAGGAAATCGGCATTTCCTTTGAAACAAAAAGACGCATTGGCATAGCTGGTTTTAGGCAGCTTCGCTAATGCGTCTTTCTATTCAATATTAGAGATATGGTGCTCTTCTATTCAGTGAATTGCTTTCCAGCGACTCCAACTCATTGAGCGCCTTGCCTGTGCCGATTGCTACACAGGAAGTCGGATCGTCGGCGATTCTCACCTGGATGCCTGTCCGATCCTGGATTCTCCTGTCAATACCATAAAGCAACGCGCCGCCGCCAGTGATGACGATACCAGAGTTGCTGATATCCGCTGCCAGTTCAGGCGGTGTTTGTTCAAGAACGCTGTGGGCCGCTTCACAAATGGTGTGGAGAGGTTCTTCCAGTGCTTCCATGATTTCTTCGGAGCTGACCTCCACTGTCTTTGGAAGGCCCGTAACCAAATCCCTTCCTCTGCACTCCATGACCATATTTTCTTCTCTCGGATATGCTGTACCGATGGTTTTCTTGATCTCTTCGCCCGTTCTTTCACCGATGTACAGCTTGTGTACTTTTCTCATATATTTAATGATGGAATCATCGAATTTATCTCCTGCCATCTTTACGGATGTACTTGCAACGATACCGCCAAGGGAAATGACAGCGATGTCTGTGGTTCCGCCTCCGATGTCAATGACCATGACGCCGTCCGGCTGAGAAATATCGATTCCAGCGCCGATTGCTGCTGCAACTGGTTCTTCCATCAGATATACGTCTTTTCCCCCTGCCTGTGTTGCCGCTTCTCTGACAGCTCTTTTCTCAACCTCTGTGACTCCACTTGGGACACATACCATGATTTTTGGCTTGAAAAATCTGCCGCTTCCGCAGGTCTTCTTGATAAAATACTTCAGCATTCTCTCGGTGATGTCATAATCAGAAATTACACCGTCACGCAGCGGTCTGACGGCGATAATGTTTGCAGGTGTTCTTCCCAGCATCTGTCTTGCTTCTTCTCCTACAGCGAGAATATCATCAGTGTCTTTGTTAATTGCGACTACTGATGGCTCGTTCAGTACTATGCCCTTGTTTTTTATATATACTAAGACATTGGCTGTCCCTAAGTCAATTCCTACTTCACTTGCCATTTCCATACTCCTTTTCTCTAAAAAATTATATATTCTCAATTATATATAGCATTGCCATTTTTTGAAACAATATACCATGTGCTTCCTTTGAAATGCAATCAACCACAGCACAGGATTCAATAGTTCCTACTTTTTTAGGATTACGGAACTATTATATACAATTTTTTATGATATTTCAACGAAATTGCTGATATTTTCAAAATATAGATTTAAATGGCATATTTTTGTTTGTATTCCGTGAACATCTTTCTGAATGCAGGGTCATCCATGGCTTTCAGCTTGTCCAGATATTCATGAGTGTCAAAGGCCGATTTTGACAATTCTATCATAGCGACAGCGATGTTGGAGCAGTGGTCCGACACTCTCTCGTAGTTGGTCAGGATGTCAGAAAGGACAAAACCCTGTTGGATGGTGCACTTGCCTTTCTGCAGTCTGTTGATATGGTTCAGCTTGATGGTTTCAATAATTCCATCCACTACTTGTTCCAGCGGCTCTACGCGATACGCCTGTTCCAGATCATTTTCATCAAAAGCTTTGATAGCGATCTCCATGATTTCCCGAATGGCCGCAGTCGCGACTTTGATTTCTTCCAATCCCTCTGGCGACAGCGACACCTTTTTCTCCTCAATTTCCTTGGCAGCCTCCATGACGTTCACCGCATGATCGCTGATTCTCTCAAAATCTCCGATAGTATGCAGCAGCTTAGAAATCTGCTTACTGTCAGTATCGGAAAGATCATAACCTGACAATTTTACCAGATAAGAGCCGAGACGGTCTTCGTAAATATCCACTTCACCTTCTAGATCTTTTACGCCAGAGGCTTTTTTATCGTTGTAAGAGAAGAGCAGATCCATGGCGTCCATCATAGAACGCTTTGATACATAAGCCATATCAGTCGTAATATGATTGCATTCCTGCAGTGCGATGGACGGTGTCTTCAGGAGCCTTTCATCCAGAAACGCGATTTCTTTCTCCGGTTCTGTTTTGATGGTTCCTTCCGCCAGTTTTACCAACTGCCTCGAGAACGGCAGCAGAAGCACAGTAGTGGTAATGTTAAAGATACTGTGTACGACGGCGACACCCACCGGATTAATTGCCTGTTCGATAAACGTCAAATCTACAACAAAATGTAATACGAAATACAACAGCAGGCACACTGCCGTACCCAGAAGGTTGAAGGCGATGTGGATCACCGCAACGCGTTTGGCATTTTTGTTTACACCGATGCTGGATATCAGCGCCGTGACACAGGTTCCGATATTCTGTCCCATGATGATAGGAATGGCCATTCCATAGGAAATGCCCCCCGTCAGAGACAGCGCCTGCAGAATCCCTACCGAAGCCGATGAGCTCTGAATCACTGCCGTCAGCACCAGGCCTGTGACAATGCCCAGGAGCGGGTTGGTAAACGCAGTCAGCATGGAAGTAAATTCAGGCATGTCCGCCAATGGACTCACAGAATCACTCATGAAATCCATGCCGTACATCAAAATGGCAAAACCGATCATGATACTGCCGATGTCTTTCTTTTTGCTAGTCTTTGATGACATCATCAAAATGATACCGATCAGAGCCAGAATTGGGGAGAAGGACTCTGGCTTCAGAAGCCTGACCCAGACGTTGTCACTTTCGATGCCTACTAAGCTGAGAATCCAGGCAGTCACCGTTGTTCCAATATTAGAACCCATGATGACGCCTACCGTGCCCGAAAGCTGCATGATTCCAGAGTTGACAAGACCTACCAGCATAACCGTCACAGCCGATGAACTTTGAATGACCGCAGTAATGCCGATTCCCAGAAACAGACTCTTTACCGGGTTAGAAGTCATCTTTTTCAGTATCCCTTCCAATTTTCCACCAGCCAGTTTTTCAAGGCCTTGAGACATCAGGTTCATGCCATAAAGAAATAGCGCCAAGCCTCCAAATAGTGTTATAAATGAAAAAATATCCATGTACGTTTTTCCTCTCTTAAATCAATATCATGTTTACTAAAAAATAATGGTAATACTTGTCCCGCAGTTCAGCTTGCTGTCAATTCTGATCTGTGCATTGTGATAAGCGGCCCCGTGCTTTACGATAGAAAGTCCCAGTCCTGTGCCGCCTATCTCTTTTGAGTGACTTTTATTGACACGGAAGAACCGTTCGAAGACTCGTTCCAGATCTTCTTCCGGTATACCGATGCCCGTATCCTGTACCGTGACAGCCGGCTTTCCTTCTTCTTCGTGGACGTTGACAGTAACACTGCCGCCCTCTTTGTTATATTTTATCGCATTGTCGCACAAGTTATAAATGATTTCGCCCAAAATCTGCCCTACGCCTTCCGCATAGAGATGCTGTCCTGTGAGAGAAACCTCCACATGGCGCTCAAAGGCTGCTGGTTCCAGAGTATCGATGACGTCCTGGCAAATTAAATAGAGATCCAACCGCTCTTTTTTCGCCGCAATCTGCTTCTCATCAAGCTGCGATAATTTGATGATATCTCCTACCAGGGTAATCAGCCTCTGAGCTTCGTCATATATTCTTCCCGCAAAACGCGGGATATCTTCCTCTTTGACGATGCCATTTTTGATGATCTCGGCAAAACCGGAAATGGAGGTCAAAGGCGTTTTCAGCTCATGGGAAACGTTAGCGGTGAACTCCTTTCGGAAATCCGCTTCCTTGGTCTTTTCGTCCACGTCTACCTGCAGCTGGTTGATCTGATAATTCAGCGCCTTGTTCTGCTCCGAAATCTTGTCTGCCAGCGGCTTTACTTCTTCATAAATCTGCGTCGTCTCAGGATGTTCCAGGTCGATTTCGTTAATCGGATCGACGATCTTCTTGGCAATCTGTGCAGCCAGCAGCAGTGACAGGAGAACAGCAAGTACCAATACGATCAAAATCGGCTGCAGCATGCTGAGAATCAGAGTAAAAATTGAAAACTGCACTTGAGAGACTCGCATTACCGTGCCATCTGTCAGCTTAACAGCACTGTATATGGTTTTTTCTGCTAAAGTCTTTGAATAGCGGGTGTCTTCACCGTATCCCTTTTCCCGGGCTTCCAGAACTTCCGGCCTGCTGCCGTGATTCTCAAGCTGATCAGCATCGACAGAAGAATCGTACTTTACTGTACCATCCTGGTCAATCCAGGTAAGTCTGTGATTCTCTGCCAGCTTCAAATCAGCAAAATATTTTCCGCCGTTCTGTTCAACCGCATGAGCTACCAGATATGCTTCGTTTTTCAATTCCCGCACATACTCTCCGTTGTACTGCATGTAAAGGGCTCCCATAATGAGGATCATGCATGCGATCCATACCAGAATGGCGACTAGAAAAATTCCTTTAAATATTCGGCTTTTCATATTTATCCTCTCCAATTTTATAACCGATGCCGCGAACCGTTTCAATCAGTCCGCCGCACTCACCCAGCTTCTGCCTCAGAGACCTGATGTGAACATCTACCGTTCTGCTTTCACCGTCAAAAGCGTAGCCCCATATTTTCGTGAGCAGCTGATCACGGGTAAACACGATACCTTGATTTTCTACTAACAAAACCAGCATTTCAAATTCTTTTAAGGTCAGGGTGACATCATCTCCGCCGGCTCGAACCACATGCTTTGAAGGAGACACGAAGAGTTTGCCGACGGTATAATCCCTGTCGGTATCCACAACTTCTGCCCTGCGCAACAGCGCTTTGACTCTCGCGATCAGCTCCATCATTCCAAAAGGCTTCGGCACATAGTCATCAGCACCATAATCCAGACCGATGACCTTGTCGTATTCCGTTCCTTTTGCGGTCAGCATCATGATAGGGATTTTACTGGTAGCCGAGGAAGCCCTCAGCCTCTTCAAGATCTGCAGTCCATCTTCTTCCGGCAGCATGATGTCCAGCAAAATCAGCCGCGGTGTTTCTTGTTTCAGTGCCTCCCAGAAGAGAGACGGTCTTTCAAACCCTCTGGCCTCATAGCCCGCATTGTTAAGTGTATATAAAACAAGTTCCCTGATACTGTTGTCGTCTTCAACAAAATAAATCATCGCGAGTTCCTCCATTTTTCTACATTCAGTCTACTATATCAGCGATATGAATTCTATAGTTTTAATGTTAAATCTGTGTTAAAACCAGTTAAATCATTATTCCTTTGCATATCCCGCAAAACTGATGCATATATTGGTTCTAACTTGAGTTTAAGGAGCGGTGTTTAATATGAAGGATTACATAGAAGAGAGAGTGCTTGCGCTGGCTGAATACATAGTTTCAACTAATTCCACTGTCAGAGCCGCTGCAAAGAGATTCAAGGTCAGCAAGAGTACAGTGCACAAAGACGTCACGGAAAGACTGCAGGAAATAAGTCCTTCTCTTGCCGCACAGGTAAAGTCAGTACTTGATGTCAACAAAGCAGAGAGACATATACGCGGTGGTCTTGCGACCAGAGAAAAATATAATCATATTAAAGAGGACGAATAGAGAAAAAGAGGTAGCTGCGCTGACAAGGATTGTCGGCGTGACCACCTCTTTTAATTTGCCTTCGCTATTTGCCCCTGCACCCGGCTTCCAGGCTGGCTTTGATAAATTCCCTAAATAACGGGTGCGCATGATTCGGTCTGGATTTGAATTCCGGATGGTACTGTACCGCCACAAAGAAGCGCAGAGCCGGTATCTCCACCGCTTCTACCAGCCTGCCGTCTGGAGAAGTCCCAGAGATGACCATGCCCGCCGCCTCCACAGCCTCTCTGTAGTCGTTGTTGAACTCATAACGGTGTCTGTGCCGCTCCTGGATTTCTTCTTTTTCATAAGCCTTTGCCAGCAGCGTGTCCTCTCTGACCCTGCACGGATAGGCTCCCAATCGCATGGTGCCTCCTTTTGGCAGATTCCCCTGCTGGTCAGCCATCAGATCGATGACCCTATGCGCGCCCTGCGGTGCAAATTCCCCTGACTGGACGTCTGTGAGCCCCAGGACATCTCTCGCAAATTCGATGACCGCCGTCTGCATGCCCAGGCAGATTCCCAGGTATGGAATATCGTGTTCTCTGGCAAATTTTGCTGCCTGGATTTTCCCTTCAATACCCCGGTCGCCGAATCCGCCGGGAACCAGGATGCCGTCCACATCTCTCAGCAGGCTGTCAGCACTTCCCTCTGTCAATTCCTCTGCTTCGATCCATTTGATCTCCACCTTTGTATCGTTTTCATAGCCGCCATGGCGCAGCGCTTCAGCCACAGAGAGGTAGGCATCGTGGAGCTTCACATATTTACCCACCATGCCGATGGTCACTTTGCGGTGGCGGCTGGCAATGCGCGCCAGCATATCTGTCCACTCCTGCATATCGCAAGGGCCGGCATTGATGGAGAGTTCCCGGCAGACGATCCAGCTCAAGTTGGATTTCTCCAGCATCATGGGCGCTTCATAGAGCACTGGCATTGTCAGGTTCGTAATGACGCAGTCCTTTTTGACATTGCAGAACAGGGAGATTTTGTCGATGATGTCCTGATCCACCGGTTCATCCACGCGAAGGACGATGATGTCGGGCGAAATTCCCACAGCCTGCAGTTCTTTGACGGAATGCTGCACCGGCTTGGATTTGTGCTCGCCCGAACTCTGCAGATAGGGCATCAGGCAGACGTGGATGAAGAGGCAGTTTTCCTTTCCCACTTCCAAGGATACCTGTCTGATGGCTTCCAGGAAGGGCTGGCTCTCGATATCGCCCACAGTACCGCCGATTTCCGTAATGATAACGTCCGCCTCCGAAGTCTCTCCTACATTATATATGAAGGATTTGATTTCGTTGGTGATATGGGGAATCACCTGCACTGTACTGCCCAGGTACTCTCCGTTGCGCTCCTTGTTGAGTACGTTCCAGTAGACCTTTCCTGTGGTCAGATTGCTGAATCTGTTCAGGTTTTCATCGATGAATCTCTCGTAGTGCCCCAGGTCAAGGTCTGTCTCCGCCCCGTCCTCGGTGACAAAGACTTCCCCGTGCTGGTAAGGACTCATAGTGCCTGGATCGATGTTGATATACGGATCCAATTTCTGTGCCGCCACCTTGAGCCCCCTGGCTTTGAGCAGCCGTCCCAGCGACGCTGCCGTAATTCCCTTGCCGAGACCCGATACCACGCCGCCTGTAACAAAGATGTATTTTTTCATAATCCTTCTCCTTTCTCTCTTCGCTTTGCAAAAAACAAAAGCGCAAAAACGAAAAAGAAATAAGGTCACCGGCGGTTTCAGTGAGTAGGATATCTAAGACCCCGAAACTCGCCATCTTCCTTATTTCTATATGTTCTGCGCATTTTTAAATAATATTACTGAAATATTATACTCGCTTTTAGTTCAGATGTCCAGCAGTTTTTTGACGGATTCAACGTTTTTTGGCGGAGGATTATCTGACCATGATTGCTGCCTCATTTTAACCCTCATTTCATCAAAGAATGCTTAAAGCACCCAAAGTTTTCGTTGCCGCAAAGAGTGTGCTCCTGATGCCGGTGGCTGTAACCGTTGAAACTTCGTTGCGACGTATATCTTTATTGTTGCTGCACTTAAAATTTTTAGGTGTTTTCGACTTGTTTTTACAGAATGACGAGTAAAACTGCTTTCTGCACCTACTTGTTATTTCTTTTCTTGTATCTGTACAGCATATACGAACTGATTATCACCACGACCAGCGCCGCAATGAACAACATCAAGACATATCTATAGCCATCATTGCCATGGATGTCGATCCATCTGCCGCAGACCGTATATAGCCACAAGTCTGTGGAGTATCCGATGGCAGATGTGATGCCCATAGCTGTTCCTGTAATTTCGTATGGAATACCCGCCTCTGGAATTGGCGTATACATGCCAGATCTTCCACTGGCAAGGAGCATGACCAAAAGCGCCATCAAAATCAGCGCAGCAATGCCTAGAGACGGCTTCTGTGGCAGCAGGAGCAGAACAATCAATACGGCAATCATGGCAAAGGCGACTGTTATCAACAGCTTCGGCGTCTTCCAGCGGTCCAAAAGGACGCCTCCCAATGGAGAAAACAGCATTCTGGCCAGGGTTCTGTGGAAGATGGCAAAGCCGGAACCTACTGCGGCGGAAAATCCAAAAACGGAGATCATATATGGACTGAGATAGGTCGCTCCCGTCACCAGGACGAACATTCCCATCACGATGAATCCGTTAATCCACGTTACTGGATGGGCCAGGGCTTTCTTGACCATTTTGAAATTAAAATCGTCCCCAGCGGTATTGCGTCCTACATCTTTCACCAGAAATTGAATCAGAATGCCGACAAGAAGCAGTATGCCGGCATAAATGCCGATAACGCCCTTGAAGCCTACACTCGAGATGACGCTCTGTAGCGCCGCCAGAATTCCATAGCTGGTCACTGCGCCAACGATGGCATAGGACAATTCAAAGAAACCGAAGACCTTTCCCTCAGAATTGCTGTCTGCCTGCGCGCGAACCAGCTTCATAACGGCGGACCAGTTGATAAAAGTCGTCGTCAAACCAAATCCCAAATAGCAGATCAGCATACCCGTAAAGCTGTTCATGAAAATCAGCACAAGACCCAGAGCAGCCGTCAGGAAGGACGACAAAGCCACCAGTTTTTTTGGTGAAAACCTGTCCGCAAGCAGCCCGCCAAAGAGGTAACCCGGCGTAGCCGTCAGAGAAAACATACTGAGAAGCAGCCCCGCCTGTGTATTAGTCAGCTGAAAGGAATCCAGAAACTGGGTATAAAAGGAGGAACTCAGATATGGCAGATTGTAGCATAAACAGGACAGGGACAGTAAAAAGATCATCCAATACTTTCTTTTATCGCTCATAGCTTCCTCCTATTTCTTCAGCGCTGTGCCTTCTACGCAGACGCCCTCTTTGAACACGTACAGCGGCAACTGCTTCATTGTAGAGAGGTCTTCGTCCGGCTTTCCTGCCATGATGGCGAGATCCGCATATTTTCCACATTTTATCGTACCCAGCTTGTCTTCAAGACCTACGATTTTCGCACTGTTGATGGTGGCCTGTCGCAGAATCGTCTCATTGGCGATGCCGATTTCTCCTCTTGCTGTAAACTCCAGGCCTACATACTTATCAAAATTCTCTCTGTCAAAGTCCGTACCCCAGCCTACGGTGATGCCGGCAGACTCGGCCATAATAATGCCCCTCATCATGTGGGTGCAGGCAGTTCGTGCCTTGTCCATAAATTCCTGTAAAATTGCACCATCAAAGAAGTGATTGAACAGGGAATAGGCGATGGACAGTGTAGGTACCAGGGAAGAACGGCATCCATATTTCAAAATCAGTTCGATGCACTCCTCATCCATATAGGATGCGTGCTCAATGGTACGAACACCATTAATGACCGCCTGCTTGATTCCTTCGGTACCATGACAGTGAGCTGCAACATAGGTGCCCAGCGAATCAGCCGCTTCCACGATGGCCTTGATCTCCGCCGGGGTGGTCACCATTTCTCCCGGAACGCCAGACTCATTGAGTACAGCACCCGTAACCATATATTTAATGAAGTCCACACCCTGCACTACTTCATTTCTGCATACACGCATCATTTCTTCCGGACGATCCACCTCCTCGTAAAGGGTTCCAAAGCTCTTGTTCCCCTTAGCAATCGGACTTATGATCTTCCCAGAAGTGATAATGCGTGCACCCTGGATGATTCCACGATTAACAGCTTGTCGTGTGGCTGCGCCGGTATAAAAATCATTGCCGCAATCCCTGATTGTCGTGTATCCATGTTTCAGATAGACCTTCGCATATTCCATACAGTCCAACAGATACTGGTTCTGCGTGCGCATGACCGATGCGTTATAATCCTGATTCACAAACATCAGGTGCGCATGCAGGTCAAAAAAGCCTGGCAATACCGTAGCTCCATCTACATCAAGTTCTTCTGCTCCCTCTGTCTGCAGCATGCCCACAGGGAGAATCTCTTTGATTTCTTTTCCTTCAAGGACCATATCACCCATTGTTTCATTGAAGCCTTCTGTCAAAGCAGGCACCAGCCTGCAGTTTCTTAAAATCATCATAACTATTATCCTTTCCTCTTTTGCCGGATCCGTGCAACAAATTATCTTCATTATAGTCATTTAGAAAATTCAGTCAAATTGGCAAATCCGCCAAAAAGTCGTATTCCAAGTGGAATTTTTCCACTTGAAGTAGAAATCATGACCATGATATAATGAAAACGGAATAAACCATCCATCACGGAAAAAAAGTCATATTTTGATGATTTTTACGAAACATTTATATTTAACTTGGAAGGGGAGAGCGCCCATGACCGATTCCGTTACACTGAACAAACATATCGGAAACAAAATTCGTCATTTTCGAAGGGATAGAGATCTGACGATCACAAAACTGGGAGAACTTGTATGCAAAAGCAAATCCACCATTTCTAAATATGAAGCTGGAGAAATCAGCATCGATATCGCAACACTTTACGATATCGCTGAGGCGCTTAAGATCTCGCCTCTGACCCTGCTGCCTCTGGAGCAGGGAAACCCTGCGGAAAGCCAGTCCTCTGCTGATGGTACAGACGACCGTCCAGAATTGTTTTATCTATACACTTATAACGGTCTGGCAAAAGAAGCACTCCGTCAGCATGTCCTTCTAGTGGGCACTACCCAGGCCGAGCACTTTGCCGACGTATATAATCACGAGAACTACACCCAGTGCAGCTTCCACTACCGCGGCGAGGTCCAGCGGACAGAATCCAGTGTACGGCTCTTTATGAAAAATACAGTCACTACCATGGATCATTGCATTCTGACTTACCCTATACTGTTGTCCAAATGGAATTACTGCACCGGTATGTTGACCAGTTTCTCCACATCGCAATACCCGCCCTTTTCCATCAAAATCCTCCTGTCCCGCACGCCCATCGAGGATAGGAATTGGCTGAAAGAACAATTAATCCTGTCAAAAGAAGAGTTAAAACGTATCAAGAAGAAAAACATCTTTTATATCATACACCCCGAACTGGAAGGGCTTTGATGTGACGTATTCAGGAAAGGAAAAACATTCATGCTTGAAAATTACAGCAAATACATCAACGAATTATTTGACAAGCCAGATTCCGTTTTGATGATTGATGCAGATGGATATGTCGAGTATTCTGCTACTTATGACCATGCCCTTGCCTGTCTCTCAAAAGATAATTATATCGGGAAACATATCCTGGATGTGTATCCCAGTCTGACGAAGGAAACCAGCACCCATTTTCGTGTGATGCGCACGAACCGCCCCATTATCAATGAAAAGCAGAACCTCATAGATATGTATGGGAATCATTATTCTTTCGTCAATTCCTCTTTCCCCATTACCTCAGAGCGCGGAACTCCTATCGGAAGCATCGAATTCTCAATATTAATTTCAAAGAACCACATTCCGCATAAAAAATCCTCTGACGTAAAAGGCAGCGTCAGTCTCAACAGCCGGAAAAAATTATATACCGTCGACGATATCATCACGGAAAATCCAATGATGCAGGCAATCGAAAAAGACATCCTCAAGCTGTCTTCCAGTTCTTCTTGTGCGATGATCTGGGGTGAAACCGGAACAGGCAAAGAACTATCGCAGAAAGCCTCCATATTGCCAGCAGGAACAAAGGCTCTTTTGTATCCGTAAACTGTTCTGCGCTTCCATCTTCTCTGTTTGAAAGCCTGCTTTTCGGTACGAAAAAAGGAAGCTTTACTGGTGCAGAAGACAAAAAGGCCTTCTAGAAATGGCTGATGGCGGCACACTCTTTTTAGATGAACTGAACTCCATGGATATTTCACTACAGCCAAAACTGTTAAAAGTGATCGAGCAGCAGAAATTCCGTCCCATTGGAAGCGAAAAGGAAGTTGAAGTCAATGTACGTTTTATCGCAGCCATGAACATGAACCCAGAGGATGCCGTAAGCACTGGTCTCTTAAGGCAGGATCTGTATTATCGCCTCGATGTGATTGATATCCATATTCCTCCGTTACGAGAACGGCCCGAGGATATTCTGCCTATCATCGACCACTATATCCATTACTATAACCAGCAGTCGGCAGCAGATGCTCACGCTCTGCCACCTCTTTGAACTTTGTGAGTAAATTTTCATCATATCCTTTACACATTGATCTTCCTCCATCTTCTTTTTAATTTTGAAACGTTTCACTAGATTAATGAGCAAACATCGTGCCAATCTAAGTAACATTGAAAATCAGCCGTCATACAGGTAACGATTCAGTCCACGCAAGAAATCTTGCGCCATAGAAAGGCAAGGTTTCTTGCCTTAGCAAATTTTCTTGCCTCTCCACTCACTTCAGGTTTTATCGTATTCGGTTTTCTGCTGACATCTCGTTTGCGGACTGTTCACCATCGAAAACCCGTCCTGACAGTCCGCAATCTACTCACTTCCGCAAAAATGTCTGAAACTTTTTTTCTAGCCACCTCGTTTGCGGACTACAGCACCTCCTTCCCGCATCAATTTTCGCCGCATTGTAAAAATTTTGTAAAAACCCACAAAAGTTGATGAATTCTTCTGAAAACTATTCTATAATAAAGGTATCTGACAGATTAGAGGAGGAAGATAACAATGATTTATTTTAGAAGTGATTACAGCCAGGGTGCACATCCAGATGTTCTGCAGGCATTGATTGATACCAATATGGAACATACCGATGGCTATGCCCTGGATCCACACAGCGAACACGCCGCCCAGATGATCAAAGATCTGATCGGCAGGCAGGATTGCGAAGTATATATGATGGTAGGCGGTACGCCGTCAAATATCATCACCATCACAGCCGCACTACGCTGTTACGAAGCAGCAGTAGCACCGAAATCAGCTCATATCTGTACGCATGAGTGCGGCGGCGTAGAGGCAGCTGGACACAAAATCATGTACTACGATGCAGAGGACGGCAAACTGAGGCCGGAACACATCGAGGCAGCATGGGACGAATTTGAAGACGACCACACCGTCATTCCAAAGATGGCATGCATCTCCCATACGACCGAACTGGGCACGATTTACACCAAAGCGGAACTGGAAGCACTGAGTAAGTGCTGTAAGGAACACGACATGTATCTCTACATGGACGGTGCACGCCTTGGAACTGCTTTGACGTGTGAAGACAGCGATTTGACCATCAAAGACATCGCACAGCTCGTAGATGCGTTCTATATCGGCGGCACCAAGAACGGCGCTCTCCTGGGTGAAGCTATGATCATCTTCAATGATGCAATCAACGATCACTACAGATGGGTCATCAAACAGCACTGCGGCATGCTGGCAAAAGGACGTCTGATCGGCGTACAGTTTGAAGCCCTGCTCAAAGGTGGTGAGGACAGCATTTATTTCCAGATGGCCGCCCATTCCAACGCTATGGCAAAGATGCTCCGCGAAGGCATCGAAAAAGCCGGCTACGGATTCCTGGGCAACTCCCATACCAACCAGATTTTCCCGATTCTTCCTGCTGGGAAAGTCAAAGAACTGGAAGAAGACTTTTTCTTCTACGAATGGGCGCCGGAGAAAGACGGCATGATTCCAATCAGGCTTGTAACCTCATGGGGGACGGCAGAAGACGATGTAAAAGCATTCCTGGATGCTTTGCATAAATAAAACTACTTATTTCTTTAATAAGGTCTGTCCTTCGTTTTACTCCGTAAATCGGGACCAGAACCATTATACGACTAGCGCCTTGCCAGCCCGAGGCTGGGGCGCTAAAGCATAAGGTCTGTCCTGCGATTTCTAGAGAAATCGGGACCAGAACCATTAAGGAGGCAAATTATGCGAAAGAACAAGAAATTATTGACGATTTTGCTGGCTGTATGCCTGGTCGTTGCGATGATGCCGTCCATGGTCTTTGCCGCAACTGCAAAATCAGACGACATCGTGGTTCTCTATACCAACGATGTTCACTGCGGAATCGATGAAAGTATCGGCTATGACGGTCTTGCCGCCTACAAAGCAGACAAGCTGAAAGAGACGAAAAATGTTGTCCTCGTTGACGCAGGCGATGCCATCCAGGGCGACCTGGCAGGTGCCCTCTCCAAGGGTGACTACATCGTCGACATCATGAACCAGGTGGGCTACGACGTAGCCGTACCAGGCAATCACGAGTTCGACTTTGGTATGGATCAGTTTTTAGCACTGACACAAAAAGCCAACGCTAAATACATCAGTTCCAATTTCATGGATACCAAAGCAAACAAGACAGTCTTTGATCCGTATGTCATCAAAGAAATCGGCGGCAAAAAAGTCGCTTTTGTCGGCATCAGCACACCAGAGTCCATCACAAAATCTACGCCAGCTTTCTTCCAGGACGAAAAAGGCAATTATATCTACGACTTCTGCAACGACAAGACGGGCAAGAAACTCTATGAAGCTGTTCAGAAAGCCATCGATGCAGCAAAGGCAGAAGGCGCTGACTACGTCATCGCTCTCGGACACATGGGTATTGACGACCAGAGCAAGCCTTGGACTTCCAAAGAAGTCATCGCTAACACCACTGGTCTCAATGCATTTATTGACGGTCACTCCCACAGCACAGTACCGAGTGAAGCTGTCAAAGATAAGGCTGGCAAAGAAGTCACTCTGTCTCAGACAGGAACCAAACTGGCTGCTATCGGCGAATTGATCATCACAGCAGATGGAAAGATTTCCACCAGCCTGGTTACAGACTACGCAAAAAAAGATGAAAAGACTGCTGCTTTGATCAAAGAAGTCAACGACAAGATTGACGCAGTCTCCTCCAAGAAGGTAGGAACATCCGAAGTGCTTCTGACCACACTGGATGCTGAAGGCAAACGTGCTGTCAGAAACCAGGAAACCACTATGGGCAACTTCTGCGCGGATGCTTATCGCACCGTCGGAGGTGCTGACATCGGAATCGTTCAGGGCGGCGGCGTCCGTGCCGACATCAAAGCAGGCGACATCACCTACGGCGATATCATCGCGCTTCATCCTTGGGGCAATATGTATGGCGTCATCGAAGCGACCGGACAGCAGATCCTCGATGCACTGGAACTGGGTGCAAGAAGTACGCCTGATGAAGTAGGCGGATTCTTACAGGTATCCGGCATCAGCTACGAAATCGACACCACTGTTCCATCTACTGTAGTGACCGACGAAAACGCTATGTTCGTCAAGGTCGCTGGTGCGAGAAGAGTCGTCAATGTCAAAGTAGGCGGCGTGCCAATCGATCCGAAGAAAACTTACACCGTTGCATCCACGACTTACATCCTGACCCAGCAGGGCGACGGATTCACCATGTTCGATGGCTGCAAAGAAGTCACTAAGGAATCTCTGATCGACACAGAAGTCATCCAGAAATACATCGAAATGCTGGGCGGAACTGTCGGCCAGCAGTATGCGAAGACAGAAGGCAGAATCAAAGTGATCACTGCAGATGACAGGGCTCCAATCAAGGAATACAAGGCTGCTCTCGCCCGCACGACCAAGATTACTTCAGCAAAAGCGTCTGCCAAGACCAAGAAGATCACCGTTAAGATCAACGGCAACAGCAAAGCTTACGCCTTCTCTTATAAGGTGACCAACGCCAAAGGCAAGACTGTATCTTCGCTGTCTAAGCCAGGCAAGACCTTCACCACAAAGAAGCTGGCCAAAGGCAAATACACCGTAAAGGTTACTCCATACACTTATGTAATCGGAGAAAAAGTTTACGGCAAGACAGTAACCAAGAAAGTAACAGTAAAATAAACTAGATAGAAAAACAGTGGCCAAATGCGGCCACTGTTTTTAGATTAAAGGTGAAAATACTTCTAAAGAATTAATGGCGTTTTTCATTGAAGTTTATCGATTCGGTTGCCGTCTTCGTCATACTCATATCTGCCGGAGTTCTTGTATTTCTTAAGTAATTTTTCCAGACGCTCATTGGTCGCCAGTTGTTGCTCTCTGACCCTTTGTTCATAAGGCGTCAGATTGTCGATGTCTTTGATATGCTTTCGCACTGGTTTCGGAACCACAGCAAAATATATCAGCGGCGAAATCAGGAAAATGTCAACCAGCAGCCATGCTGCGATGGCAATGACGCAGCCTGGGGTAGACAGATGACTGATTCCAACGGCAGTCACGATAGCTGCACCGATAGTAGCGATGAAAAAAGTCAGATACAGGCTCTCAATCTTTCGGATTGCCTTGCTCAATTCTTCGTCAAACCACTGATGCTTTAATTTCTTAAAGATAAATTTTGCTCCGCGGAACTGGACGTTAGCCAGATACACACAGGCCATAAAGTCGTCAAAAGTGGGCTTTTCAGGCGGTATGATAGTCGGTCCCATCTCCTCCTGATGGTAGCTATAGAAGATCTGCGCTCTGATCAGATGCCCTTCCCCCATGACTGACACCGTCGGCGCCTTGCCATTTTCGCTATTGATGATCAGCTGCTGTCCCGGTGACAGCATGACAGTCCTGCCATCTATGGTGATGGCAGCAAATCCATCTCGGCAGTAGTACCCTTGTGTAAACTGCTCGTATTCCGGGTACTGCTCTGTTTCAACCGTCTGGCTGTTGTGATCTGGCGTGATCACATCCAGGAACCCTTTGTTTCCTTTTGCAACCATCAAATTGTAATCTGTGATCTTGCCGAAACTCTTGGTGTCGTACCCGCCGTCAAAGCTGTCCTGCTCCAATTCTCCAAGCCTGGCTACTCTCACGTCCTGGTGAGCCAGAACCACGTCGCCTTCCAGCACCATCAAAACCCGGTCAAAATCTGCCAGTTTTGTAAATGCAGATTCCTCCTTATCACAAGTAGCAGTGCTTAAGCGCCAAAGGAAATTTCTTTCCAAATAAGCTGCTGTCTCCGGGAAAATCGCCAGTTGTGTCGTCTTTCCGCCTGTCCAGTTAGAAATGCGGAAGTCTTCCTCTTTGTAAATCTTGTATTCCATGTTTATCATCCTATATCACTGCGAAATAATTAATATATTCTTAATTATAACGTCCATTTCTTGATTAAACAACCTTTTTATAGTATAATTGCATGCAGATTAGCGATTGGAGATAGGAATGAATAGAACAGACGGATATAGACTGAAGAATTGTGAGCCGATGTATGAAATCATACCACATATCATGACCAAACGGTATGACGCGACCAACTACATCGATCTGGATCTGGATTTGGACGCAATACAGAGCTATATAAACAAGTGTCGCAGCAGGGGGATCAAAATGAATCATATGAGCGTGATGGTGGCAGCCTATCTCAGGCTGGTGTCCCAGAACCCGAACCTGAATCGCTTTGTGGTAAACAAGAGAATTTTTGCCAGAAACCATTTTTGCGTTTCCTTTGTAACCCTGAAATCCAACGGAAACAGCGGGGAAGAAACCATAGCAAAAGTATACTTTAATTTGGATGACGACATTTTCGAAGTGAACCGAAAAGTGACAGAAGCGATACAGATCAACCGTGCCGATGGAAGTACCAGCTCCATGGACCGCCTTCTTCGCAAAGTGATGAAGGTTCCCTTTCTGATTCGCTCGACAGTCAGTTTTTTGATGTGGTGGGACAAACATTTTTCACTGCCGTTCCCAGTCATCGACGGCAGTCCTTTTCACACCTCCCTCTTCATCACCAACCTTGCTTCGATCCGGCTCAACGCCGTGTACCATCACATATACGATTTTGGAACCACCGGCATCTTCATTGCCATGGGTCAGCCTCAGAAGAAGCTGTTCAAAATCGGTGAGGTCGTAGAAGAGAGACGTGTAATCCCTGTCAAGGTCACAACCGACGAGAGGATCGAAAGCGGTTATTACTTTGGCCGCTGCTTCAAGGAGTTCAAGAGGTATCTGAGCAACCCTGACGTTCTTGAAAGCAAGCCAGAGACCGTTGTAAAGGACCCCAATGTATATGTAAAAAATCCAAAATTCATAGTGAAATAGAGGTGGAATAAATGAACAGAAAAGAACAAGCAGTGGAACTTCACGGGAAAGGCTATAACTGCGCCCAGTCCGTGGTCTGCCCTTTCTGCGAAGAACTGGACACTGACCTTGAGACTGCATTCAGGCTCTCCGAAGGCTTTGGTGTCGGCATGGGCACCTTCAGCACCTGCGGTACCGTCAGCGCCATAGCCATGGTCATCGGCATGAAGCAGTCTGACGGAAATTTGGACAAACCCGGTTCCAAGAAACAGTGCTACAGGCTGATGAAGGAAGCGACCAACCGATTCCTTGAGATGAACAAATCTACCATCTGCCGGGAAATCAAAGGCATGGACGGCGGCGAAGTCCTCCGAAGCTGCGACGGCTGCATCGAAGACGCCGTAACCATCATAGAAGAACTGCTCTTTGATCAGCAAGAAAGCTGATGACGCAAAACTTAAGGGAGACGATTTTCGTCTCCCCTTTTCTCTGCACAAATCAGATCAGCGTAAGCCAGTCTGCGCCTTCCAGACTTCTTTGCCGCCTACTATGGTTCTGAGTACCGGAATTTCTGCAATCCGATGTATGTCAGTCTGGAAGATATCCTCTCCCAACACCACCAGATCAGCCAGTTTGCCGATTTCCAAGCTTCCTTTCACTTCTTCCTCAAATGCGCCGTAAGCGTTGTCTATGGTGAACAGCCTGACTGCCTCCCTGACCGAAAGCCGCTCTTCAGGATACCAGCCCCTGCCTCTTTCTGCAAGGCCCTCCCTCGTCACCGCGACCTGAATACCCTTGAGCACATCGTAATCCTCCACCGGCGAATCGGAACTTCCGCAGCAATGCAGACCTTTTTCCAACATCGTCTTCCAGCAATAGGAATACCTCTCGCGCTCTTCACCGATAAATTCTCTGATGGTCCCTTTGTCGCTGGCTACAAAGACCGGCTGTATGTAGGCGAGAATATCATTTTTCTTCATCCTGTCAAAGAGATCAGGGCTGACAATCTGCAGATGGTTGATGGCTAGCCGGCTGGACTTCTTTCCGTACTTTCCAATTGCATTCTCGTAAGCTGTGCAGACCATGTCAGAAGATCTGTCACCTATGCTGTGGATCAGAATCTGCATGTCATGGCTGTAGGCGTAGTCCACGCAGTTTTGCAGATCCTCTTCATCGTGGACCATCAAGCCGCAGCTATCTGGCTGATTACAATAAGGCTTGTGGAGCAGAGCCGTCTTTGCTCCCAGAGACCCGTCCTCATAGAGCTTGATGGGACCAATCGAGTAGAACTGGCCTCCCTGACCCGTGCGCCACCCCTCGTCTATAAAAGCCTTCATATCAGAATAGCATGTAAAGGATGCCTGTTCCCGAATCCGCAGGGTCAGCTTTCCCTCCTCCTCCAATTCCCGGTGGGCGTTGATGATACCCCTCCTGTCCCGTCCCGGCAGGGACAGGAAATTGTCGCTCTGCACGGAGGTAATTCCCTTTTGGTTAAAATCCTTCTGCGCCGTGAGAATCATATCTTTGATCTGTCCCGTTGAAGGGGCGTCCATGGCGTTATAGCAAAGCTTCACCGATGCCTCCGTCAGGATTCCTTTCTCTTCATCTATCTGATTTCTGTACGCCGCCGTCTGCGGAAGTTTCATAATGATTTCCAGACCCTTCGTATTGACCGCCGCTGCATGGCCGCATACCCGGATAAAGAGAATGGGGCGAGTCGTTGAAATCTGATCCAGATCCTGTCTGGTCAGCATTCTTTTTTCATCAGAGAAATTTTGATGATTCCATCCCCTTCCAAAGAGCCATCGTGTTTTCGTTTCATCCGCCTCATCCATTAAAGCCAGTCGCCGTCTGCCCGCCTCAATGATATCTTTAACGGAAACCGCATCGAACATCCGATAAGAAGCTGCGACAAATGCGTAGTTGAGCAGGTGCAGGTGGGAATCGATAAAGCCGGGCAGCACGCAGACGCCTTTCAGGTTTATCCGCTCTGCAGCTCTTATTCTTTGTGCCTCTTCATCTGTCCCCAGAAACGCAATCTTTCCTCCCTCAATGCCTATGGCGGAGTAAATGTTATCATCTTTGTCGATGGAATGAATCGTGCCGTTATAGTATAGTTTATCCAATTTCTCCTCCTGTTAAAGTATCGGGGCCACCGGATGCGGTCCCTGCGTTAACGTATGTTCAGAATGTGATCCGATCATAAATATCTGCAAAAGACGCGAACCATCCGTCGTTTCCCTTGACAGTTTTGATGAACTCTTCCAGCATGGTGATGTTGTGCGGCCTTCCGATCACCTGCGGGTGCATGGCAACCACCATCATTCCGTTTTCTACGTTCTCAATGCCATAGTCAAAGTGCGCTTTCCATATCTCAAGGATTTGACTCTGCGGCTTCATGCCCGAACGGGTCATGACAAATTCAGCGTGGGGAAAATCATCCAGATACCAGGAAGCCGGCATCTCCACAATTTTTGAAGGTTCCCCGAATTCGTTGCCTCGGTCAAAGTTCACCGTGCAGTATCTTGGACAATAAGGATAATAGTCGTTTCCCATCAGGCTGCTGTCATATTTAAATCCGTACTTTTCCAAAAGTTCTATGGTGTTCGGGCTGAAATCGAAGCCTGGCGAGCGATAGCCCATAGGCTTCACGCCAATGGAATCTAATCTTTCCAGCCCCTTGACCATGATTACTTCTTCCTCTTCGTAAGGCAGATCCGTGGGATCCTCGTGGACGTAACCGTGATGGGCAGCTTCATGGCCTCTTTCGACAATCTCCCTGCATACATCCGGGAAAGTGTCGATGGTGTGTCCCGGAATGAAAAACGTCGCCTTGATATCGTATTTATCCAAAAGATTCAGTATGCGAGGCACGCCTACTGCTGCGCCGTATTCGCCTCGCGACGCATATACCTGAGAAGTTTTGTTAAAAGACTCCATCCACACAGAGGTTGAATCGAAGTCAAATCCCAGGTTTACCGCAATTTTCTTGCCATGGGGTAAATTTACTTTTCCTGTTTTTTGCATCATGGTAATATTTCCTTTCTTTTCAGGCCTTATGCATGGTTCTTCGGTTGTGAACCCTCCTCCTGGCTTTCATCTTTAAAGATTGCAAAGCCAGTGCAGGCATAGACAACCGCTACCAGCGGGCAGGCCAACAACAAAAATGCATAAGGTGCGTAGGTCAGCGTAGAAACTCCAAGGACAGTTGCCGTATAGATGCCTGCCGTGTCCCACGGAATGAGGAAGGAAAACATAGTTCCGCCATCCTCCAATGTCCTTGAAAGCACACGCTTATCAATTTTAAATTTAGTATAAGTATCCTTCAGCATCATGCCCGGCAGCATGATTGCCAAATATTGCGCCGCTGTCAGACAGGCGGTTACCAGTGAGAACGCCAGGGTTCCGATGACCAGCCCTCTCGGTTTCTTGATAACCGTCAGCAATTTTTTCAGGAACTCATTGATGATGCCCGACTGTTTAAGCATTTCTCCCATACCCAGCGTCAGCAGCGTCCATGCGACGACGTCCATCATGGCAATGATTCCGCCGCGATTCAGAAGCCTGTCGATGTCAGCAACACCGGATTCGTTGTAATATCCCACGCCGATAGCATTCAAAATTTCCATATAGGAGGAATGCTCCTGCTGAAAGATCAATCCCAGTATCACTGCGCCAAAAGAACTGGCGAGCATAGCAATCACCGGCGGCAGTTTCAGCAGCATCAGCGCCACGGTGAGCACAGGAATGATGAACAGCACAGGCGTAATATTGAAGTTAGCTTTCAGTCCACCCATGATTTCATCGACCAATCCCATCTCTACATCTGCTGCATCCATCCGCAGGCTGAAAATCGTGTAGAGGATGACGGTGATGATCATAGCGGGAATGACTGTGTACAGCATAGAATTGATATGGCGGTACACATTGGTTCCGGAAACGGCGGGAGCCAAATTTGTCGTATCAGAAAAAGGCGACATCTTATCTCCAAACATTGCACCAGAAAGCACCATGCCCGCAGTCAGCCCCGGCTCAATACCAAGTCCTGCACCGATTCCCATAAAAGCTACACCCAAAGTTGCCAATGTCGTATAGGAACTACCGATGAAAAAGGATACAATGCAGCACAATGCAAAGCCTGTTAGAATGAAAAGCGATGGCGTCAGCAGATCCAGACCGTAATAGATGATAGTCGGAACTACTCCCGAAATAATCCACGTACCGATTACTGAGCCAACGCTCATCAAGATCATGATGACATCGATGGCGCCTTTGCATCCGTCACCAAACCATGCAAAAACGTCTTTTAATTTGAATCCGTAACAGATCAATAGAACCCCGATCACTACGGATGCGATTGTAAAGATGACCTTCGTGTCCAGCCCGATCACTGCAAATCCCAGGAATAGGACGATGATCAATGCAACGATACAGATCACTGCACGTCCAAAGGTTACGAGGGGCTGTCCAGTATTTTCTTTTCTGTTCATGTCTACCTCCATAATTTCACTGTAAATAACTTACCCGGGTTTGCTATAATATATCGCAACTTCTATGCCAAAATCTTTTCCTGTAAATCCTCGATTATTTCAAAGAGAAGTCCAGTTTATCCAATTACCTGACGAGATAAATTGGACTTCTCCACCTATTCGACCAGTTCATCCCATTATATCACCGCCATTGACCTCCCATACCTGTCCCGTGATAAATTCTGCCTTATCAGAAAGAAGGAATGCCACGGTATTGGCAATGTCCTCCGGCAGGCCTAATCTTCCAAGGGGAATCATATTGTCATAATAGTCTCTGCTGATTTTTTCATTGATGATCAGCATGTCTGTATCCACAAAACCAGGAGATACAGCATTGACCCTGATCCCACGAGGCGCCAGTTGGCGAGCATAGCAGACAGTCATGGTGTTGATAGCTCCTTTTGATACGGAATAGGGAAGAGATACGAAATCTCCACCAGTCTTTGCCGCTCCAGAGGACAGATTTACAACGCTCCCCCCTCGTCCCATCCTCTCCAGTGCGTATTTTATGACAAAAAAGTACCCCTTGACATTGGTGTCTAAAATCAGATCCCAGTCTGCGGTCTCGATCTCGTCAACGGCCTTGTTCACTCCGACTCCAGCGTTGTTAATCAGACAGTCAATCCGCTTCAGCGCGCCCAGGGCCTCCTTCACCTCTTCTTCCTTGGAGACATCAAAGACCAGTGGTTCTACATCGTAGCCGGTGCATTGCTTCAGCGTCTTCTTCAGCTTTTCCTCATTTCTTCCATTGGCGTAAACCTTATACCCCTCTTTAGCAAGAGCCAGAACGATTCCCTGTCCGATTCCTGCACCTGCTCCAGTTACAACAGCAATTTTCTTTCCGTTCATTTTTCCCTCCATTTCTGATCCTGCGTCTAGCGAATAAAATTTGTCCATGTTTTCTTGTCCACTCTTTCCGGCACAATTCCACTTTGTTCTCCAGCCTGGATGCAGGAGAGCAGCCATGCCATATTTCGCCCTACGGTTTCCATGGTAAACAGCCCTTCCTCGTCGAGGGCTGTCTCCTCCGACGTGTTTCCATGCACTAGAGGCCAGTAATCTCCGCTGACCAAAGGCATTTGGTTGTAGGTCGGATATTTTGCCAGCACATCTAAAGAAGCGCTGCATCCGCCTCGTCTCGCAGAGGTGACGATGGCTGCCGGCTTGAAACAGAAATTTCCAGCCATAAAGAATCGATCCATGAAGGCCACCATACATCCGGCAGGTGATGCAAAGTAAACTGGCGCGCCGAAAACAAATCCATCTGCTCCCTCTGCTTTCTCCAAGGCTTCGTTGACACAGTCCTGTAAAACGCACCGCCCGGTGCCTTCACACTTATAGCAGGCCATGCAGCCGCCTACGGATTTTGCCCCGATATGAAAAATCTCGGTGCATACGCCTCTTTCCTCCAAGGTCTTCGCCAGATGGGCCAAGGCCGTGTAAGTACAGCCCGTCTCATGGGGACTTCCGTTGATCAATAATACTTTCATGTGTTGCTCCTTTCTAAAACAGATCTTTTTCTATTTTGTTGCAATTCCTATGCCACCGTTGGTGTAAGATAACAATTGACGCATCGCTGCAGCCTTGCTATAATGAAAAAAATCAGCCGGAGGTAAAATAGAATGAAACAGATTGCATTTTTTGTCAGAGACAGAGAAAACCCTACTGCGATTCAATATTTAAAGAACAATCTGGAGAATATTTTAGGAGATTACGTAGAGATTACCACATACTATCTGGATGAAATGGATGAATCTCAAATTGTCGAAGCAGACGCATACTTAATTCTGTATGAAGAAATGCTTCGTTATCTGGTCCGGCACATCCACGACTTTTCAAAGGTGGTTGTCACCACTCGCAGTATTCAAAAGAAACAACTGGAACCAGTATCAAGCATTCCAAAGAACACTGATGTGTTAGTCGTCAACGACTCCAGAGAGAGTATCCTACAGACCGTTTACATGCTCTATGAGTTGGGATTCAATCACCTGAATCTACTGCCCTATGACAAAGAATTGCAGGAAAGCGGCGCATATGACAACATCCGCACCTGTATCGTCACAAACGGCCTAGAATACTTGATTCCCCCACAAATTACTAACATCTGCAATATCCACAACCGCGAAATCAGCTTTGAAACATTTCAAAAGCTGATTACTCTGCTGGATTTAGAAAATCCCGTCGTCCAAAGCAATCTGATGCACAAAGTGAATGAAGATTTAGACACTGGTGTCAACTTTATCAATAGTTATCTCAGCAATTTTCTCAAGGAACAGCTCTTAAATAACGTAATTGAGAATTTAAATCAGGCGATCCTGTTGCTGGACAGTTCCGCGAAGATTCATTATATCAACGAAAAGGGCTATAAGATTTTTCATCTTATGTCTGGGGATGACTTTCACGACTCCGCCTGCTTCACGGAGGAACTTTTTGAAAGAGAAGATTTTAAAGATGAGCTGATGCTATTTAACAGCGAAAATTACCTGGTCGAGAAAAAGTCTATTATTCTGCACAACGGAATCATCGGCTACTGCCTGATTCTCCAAAACGAAAAGGACCTGCGCGACTCAGAAGTAAACCTGAACCAGCAGTTGAAAACCCGCGGACTGTACGCCAAATACAGATTCAGCGACATCGTTCACCAGTCCGCCTCCATGAAGCAATGCATCAAAATTGCCAAACAGGTGGCAGCCACCGACTACACGATTTTGATCCGCGGGGAAAGTGGAACCGGCAAAGAACTGCTCGCTCAATCCATCCACAACTATTCTCTGCGAAAAAACGCCCCCTTTGTCGCTGTCAACTGCGCCGCTCTGCCAGAATCTCTCCTGGAAAGTGAGTTGTTCGGCTACGAGGCAGGCTCTTTTACCGGCGCGCAGAAAAATGGCAAGATCGGCCTCTTTGAGCAGGCACAGCGCGGTACGATCTTCCTGGACGAAATCGGGGACATCTCTCCCAATTTGCAGTCCAGACTTTTGCGTGTCATTCAAGAAAAACAGATTATGAGAATCGGCAGCGACAAAATCATCAATATCGACGTACGCATCATCGCCGCAACCAACGTAAATTTAGAAAAACAGATCGTGGAAGGAAAGTTCAGAAATGATTTGTTCTACAGACTGAATGTCATTACCCTGAATATCGCACCACTCAGGGAAAGAACGGATGATATCCTGCCGTTGCTGCAAATTTTCCTGGGCAAGGAATTTAACAATATCACCCCAAAGGATCAGACAATCTTTCTGCAATACAGCTGGCCGGGCAACATCAGGGAACTTGAAAACGTTGCAGCCTATTATCATATCCTGGGCACCCTGCCGCAGTACCTTTACAGCGACAGCAACCAACTGCTGACCAGGGAAACAACAAAGGCCTCCGTTCACATCCAGTCCGAACCCTTGCCTTCTGCCTCCGGCACGGCTGCACTGTCCAGCACGCCGAAAATCCCAACCCCGTCAGGAGCGGATTTGAAGACCACCGTCCTGTCCATTATCGCCCAAAACTCCGACGGATTCCATGGAATCGGCCGCACCGGACTTTGCCGCGAACTGGCCAAGCGGAACCTTCCTGTTGGCGAAGGAAAGCTGCGCAGCCTTCTCTCAGAGCTGCAAAAACAGGAGCTGATTCAAGTCAGCCTCGGGCGCACCGGCTCTCAAATTTCGCCCAAAGGACGCGAATTTCTGAAGCAATGCCGTCAATCTGACGAAGCTCCGCAATAATTCCTGTCTTTATCGAAATTGTCAGTCAAAGACGCCCCTGCACACCGGATCACACTGGTAGTATTCCATAAAACAGTCCGACTGATATGCGTCAAGCAGGGAATGTTCTTTCAGATTCATCCCGCTGCACGGCAAAAAGCTGCACGGTTTGATTCTGCCCTCGGCGCTGACACAGCAATAATACCTGCCGGCAATGCAGCCTCCAGTCATCGCCTCGTCTTTGCAGAAATTGATAGTGAGCAGAGGTTTTGATTCTCGATATTGCTTCGTCAGTTGGTAGACCTGGTCCTCCGCCTCCGCAAGAGATGAGAAGAACCAGCAGAATTTTGCTCCCTGCTCAATAACATTGTCAAAAAACACCTCCCGGGCAAACCACTCTGCATTCGCCCCGTCATACATGCAGTACACCCCAAAAGGCAATTTTTTTATTCTGAGGATCGTAAAGATGCCGTCAAGCTTTTTGTCGTCTGCCACGCCATATACGCGGATAGCCGGAATAAAGTTCTTCACCCGCAATGCCTGCTCTGCAAAATCTTCGTCAATGAGCAGACCGTCTGTAAAGGCCATGAATTGGCAGTCTGTATGCTTGTTGCAGAGGGCGATAACCTCTTCCTTCCGCGCAAGTGGTTCCCTGCCAGTCAGCAGGAACATGAAGGTCCCCAGCTCCTTAGCCTGCTCTATGATGTCGTCCAAATCGTCAAAGGACATCCGTTCTGACGTCCCTTCCCTGCCCAGATCCAGGGCGATGACCCATGGGATATTGCAGTGGTATTTTTCCGCTGACTCCCTTGCCTGCAGTGCTGCCAATGCATTGGCATTGATGACAAGATTTTCGAACAAAGCCTTCCGCACGTCGTCATCTATGTCCTGCCACAGGCTGACCATCAGCCGATACCAGTTGCTGTCCTTCTCTGCAATGATTTTTCGAAATATGTCTCTCTGCACGGTCAAAACATCATCTCTTACAAATTTATCCACCCATTCCATCAGCTTGGGCATGTTTGTTTCAGGATCTTTATCTAAATAATTGTAGGCAGCCCGCAGCCCCAATTTTTTCAATTCGTTTCCGATATACATGGCATTGTACTCCTTATTTTTCCCCTATATTACCTCCCATCATATCGGCGGCGGCGGCATTCCTCAATAGACAAAGAAAAAGACGTGCCACATTTTGTGACACGCCTGATTGATTGTATAAATTTGTTACAGATGCATAAACCTATTTGGCGAACTTATCCAATGTACCTTCCATCGTTCCGTCAATCACCAAAAAGAACTTGTCAATATTCCCCTTGTATTCTACGTTCATACCGTCGGAAACCCATTCTGTCATAATGCCAACAAGACCAAAGGTGAATATGTTGACGACGAAATCCAGATCCTCTTCTTCGATACGCTTGCCGGCAGCAAAGGTCTGGGCAATATCCAGAATTGCCGGCCTCGCCAGATTCTGCATGAATTTCTCAAGCTGCCTGCGATTGACCGAATAAAAGGTATTCATGATAAAGGCCTTGTCAGCCAGAAGGCGATTCATCAGCTCCTCTATGCTCTCCTTCCAGTCCCTGCCTTCTACACATTCATTCATGAACCGCTTCGCTTCTTCTGTAAAAATCCACTCCACCAGGTCGTAGACGTCGTGAAAGTGATAATAAAAGGTCTGCCTGTTGACTCCGCAGTCATCGGTGATGTCCTTCACTGTAATCTTATCTAAAGTTTTCTTTTCCAACAGCTTCTTAAGGGATGCTGCCAATGCTTTTTCTGTCAAAAGAGACATAATCGCTTCCTCCCATCTCTTACATCTAATTATACAATATAAATCGATTCTTGTAAAATTCGATCATTCCTTCGTCCCTCATCTTAGATAGTTCCCGTGACAAAGCGCTCCGCTCCACCGACAGATAATCTGCCAACTGCTGCCGGTTAAAAGGAATGACGATTTCGCGCTTTCCCTGCCGGCTGCTCTCATCAGAAAGATAAGAAACCAGTTTCTCCCGAATAGACTTTCTGGACAAGTGCGCCATCTTTCTGGTCAGCATCAAGTTTTTCTGTGCCATTGCTCGAAGCATATTCTTGATAATGATATTATGAAACGTACAATTTGATGAACATGTCGTCAACATCTTCTCCATAGAGAAAAATGCAACTTCGGCCTGCTGTACCGCTGCCACGGCAATACTCTGATATTCGTCAGCCAAGACCGCATAGACTTCATCAAAGATGTCACCTGGCCCCACTTCCGTCAAAATTTCCCGATTGCCAAGAAAGTCCTCCCTGACGATGTGAAGCCTGCCGCTGATCACCAGACCGACGCCCTTTGCCCGTTCTCCCTGATGGACGACAAACTGATCCCTGTCATAATAAGATAGTCTTATATCAAAACAGCTGATAACCTGTTCCAGCTCTTCTTCTTTGATGCCTGCAAAGAGAATGGATTTTTTCATGGCATCGCAAATTTTTTTCATTTTTTCTCCTTTACGTTGCAGAAGCAACGGAAATATATGTTCCATTGTATTATACTCAGACTATAAAAGTCAAGAAAAACAGAGGTAAGTAAAATGATTAGAAGAATTATACACATAGACGAAGAAAAATGCAACGGTTGCGGCGCATGTGCAGCCGCCTGCCACGAGGGTGCCATCGGCATGGTGAATGGCAAGGCCAGACTATTGCGGGACGACTATTGTGATGGTCTCGGCGACTGCCTGCCAACCTGCCCCACTGATGCCATCACCTTTGTAGAAAGGGAGGCTGCCGCCTATGACGAAGCTGCTGTCAAGGCCAACATGGCTGCAAAGGCATCTGCACAAGACACTCCCTGCGGCTGTCCCGGCGCAGCGTCCAAAGCCCTGCATCCACAGGCAGTTCAAGCCGCCAGTCAGGGAATACCGTCACAACTGGCCAATTGGCCGGTGCAGATCAAGCTGGCACCAGTCAGAGCCGGATATTTTGACGGAGCGGACCTTCTCATCGCCGCTGACTGTACTGCCTACGCTTACGCCACCTTCCATCGGGATTTCATTACAGGAAGAGTCACTTTGATCGGCTGTCCGAAGCTGGACAGCGTGGACTACTCAGAAAAGCTTGCCGAGATCTTCCGACAGAACGACATCCGCTCAGTCACGGTAACCCGTATGGAGGTGCCTTGCTGCGGCGGCCTGGAAATGGCGGTCAGACATGCCATTGATGCAAGCGGAAAAAAACTTGTCCTTCAGGTAGTGACTATTTCCACAGATGGTGGTAAAATTTAAGACAATCACTCTAAGAAAAGGTCGTACTTATCAATGAAGAAAATTTTGCTCATCGGCTCTACCGTTGCCGACATCATCATCAATCTGGATCACCTGCCTACGACTTCCGGCGACGTCAACGTCATCTCACAGGAGATGTCTCTGGGAGGCTGCGCATACAACGTTTCCAATATGATCCACCTCTTTGACGTCCCTTACAGGCTCTTCTCACCGGTAGGCACAGGGCTCTATGGAGACTTTGTCAGAAATCAGCTGGCGGTAAAGGGGCTGGCCTCACCTATGCCTACGCCCGATCAGGCCAACGGCTGCTGCTACTGTTTTGTCGAAGAAGGGGGCGAGCGGACTTTTGTCTGTGATCACGGAGCGGAATACCTTTTTTATAAAGAATGGTTCGACACCCTCAAGATGGAGAAAGTCAGCAGCATCTACATCTGCGGCCTGGAAATCGAGGACAAGACCGGCGGCACCATCGTGGATTTCCTGGAAGCTAACAGCGACATTCCGGTATTCTTCGCACCTGGACCGCGCATCTGTTTCATCGACCGGGCTTTGATGGATAGAATCTTTGCCCTGCACCCCATCGTCCATCTGAATGAGGACGAGCTGTGTGGCTTCACCGGCACTTCTTCCCTGGAGGATGGTGCGAAAACCCTTTACGGCATGACCAGAAATACGGTCATCGTGACTCACGGTGCAGAAGGTGCCTATTATTATGATGGAGACGAGTTTATTCACGTTCCTCCCGTCAGAGCAGAAAAAGTAGTCGACACCATCGGTGCCGGCGACTCCCATATCGGCACCGTCATGGCCTGCCTGGCCAAGGGCAAGTCCATCTACGAGGCCATCAAAACGGCCAATGCGGTTTCTTCCCTGGTAGTGGGCAAGAAAGGCGCCACACTCAGCCGCGAAGAATTAACCATTACAATTTAAGGACTTTTTATACGTATCAGCGAAGCCCGCTCATAGGCTTCGCTTTTTTGTTGTATCTCATCCCATGAAAAGCCTGACAGATAAAAATCTCCAAGAAATCCCAAAAAAAATTAATAATATCAAATTTTTTTCATATTATGCCGTAGTGTAAAGTGTCAAAGATGGCTCATTTCCAATTTTCAGAAAATGGCACAACTTTTGCATTACTTTACCGTGTGAAAGGAGCGTGAAAAATAATATGAGCGCAAATAAAAAAACAGTCTATGTAAATGGTAAAATTTTTACATCTGACGATCACAATTTATATGCCGACGCGATGGCAGTAGAAAACGGTATTATTACATGGGTAGGCAAAGAATCCGAAATGCCTGCTGATTATTCTGAAAAAATCGATTTGAAGGGTAAACGCGTCTTACCTGGTTTTGTCGATGCACATATGCATCCAATTATGCTTGCTGATTACAGCAAAAAAATTTCGGCCCTGCCTCCAAACGTAAATTCTCTCAACGATCTGGCAGACAGAATCCGCGAGGTCAGAGAGACGCAGAGTGCAGATCAGTGGATCGAAGGCTGGGGTTACGACGAAGGCAAGCTGGCCGAGAAACGTTCTCCAAACAGATATGACCTGGACAAAGGCTGCAGCGATGCACCGGTTTCCATCATTCGTACCTGCGGACACATCAGATGTGTCAACAGCAAAGCTTTGGAACTGGCCGGCATCACCAAAGATACGCCAGATCCACAGGGCGGCAAAATCGACCGCGATGAAAACGGCGAACCTACCGGCGTACTGCGTGAAAACGCCAGAAACCTGGTAACGCCTTATATGCCTGACCTCACTTTTGATCAGACCATTGATCAGCTGTTAGATCTGGGCAACCTGCTTTCCTCACAGGGCGTTACTTCCATCAGCGATATGGGACTTTTGGATAACAACGATCCTTATGACTACTACACCAGAGCTGCTGCAAAAGGGTTCAAACAGAAAGTCAGCATCTATTATATGTGGGACAATTTCATGAACGACGACAATTTCAAGATCACCAAAGAGCAGTTCAACAAGGATCAGCAGATACAGGCTTCCGGTCTGAAAATCATCGGTGATGGCAGCGTTTCCGGCAGAACCGCCTGGATGAATGAACCGTATCTGGGAACGACTGATGATTACGGCATCTCCGTCTGTTCCGACGAGGTCATGGAAACAGCCATCGCTTTCTGTAAAGAAAACCGCTGCCAGCTCTCCATGCATGCCATGGGCGGCAAGACCATCGACAGAATCGTAGACAGGGCTTACATAGAAGACAAATGGACCGACGACGACACTCCATGCCTGCGTTTAGAGCACATCACTGAACCATCAGACTCCGCCATTGCCAAAACGGTAGAAAAAGGTTTCGGCTTTGCAACACAGCCTATTTTCCTCTACTGTGAAATCGAAAGTTACCTGACGAACCTGGGGCCTGAAAGAACCAAGACCACCTATCCAGTAAAGAAATTGCTGGATGCAGGGGTTCAGCTCTGTTTCTCTACAGACGCTCCTGCCACTTCCTGGGCAGTGCCGTCCGATCCGTTCCCTTGCATCAAAGCTGCCGTCACCAGAAAAGCCTATGACGGCACAGACTGCGGCCAGGATCAGAAGGTAGATATTGAAACAGCGATCAAGCTCTACACAAAGAGCGGCGCCAAAGTCTCCGGCCTCAAGGACGTCGGCGAATTGAAACCGGGATATCGTGCTGACTTTATCGTGCTCAGCGATGACATCCTGTCCGTACCGTCAGACGACATCGACAAAGTGTGCGTAGACAGAACCTATATTGCTGGTGAAATGATTTATGAAAGGAACTGACAAAATCATGAATAACAAAAAAAACGTTTTGAAAGATAGTTTAGTTATCGGATTTGCCATGTTCGCCGTCTTCTTCGGCGCAGGTAATCTGGTATTTCCGCCTCAGATCGGTTTGGTATCCGGCTCCTCCGTTTTTCCAGCCATCATCGGTCTGACTCTCTCCGGAATCTTGTTCCCAATGCTGGCAGTGGCTGCCGTCGGCAACGTAGGGACAAATCTGGAAGATATCTGCCGCCACGCTCATGCCAAGCTGCACCTGGCTTTCATGGCAGTGGCAATTTTGGGCGTGGTATTCGGAACGATTCCAAGATGCGGCGGCGTCGCCTACGAAATCGGTCTCTGCGGCATCTTCCCTTCGATCCAGTCCACAGCTGTAAAATGGGCATTTCTGCTGGTCTTTTTCGGCATTTCTTTCTTGCTCGCCAGCAGCAAGTCCAGCGTCATGGACAATATCGGAAAATTCATTACACCGATTCTCTTGATCTGCCTGCTGATTATTGTCGTGCTGACGATCATCAACCCGATTGGCAGTCCAAAAGGAGGTATAGTAGAAAATTCCTTCAGCAATGCCTTCCTGACTGCCATCAACACCGGCGATGTAGGAACAGGCATCCTCTGCGGCGGCATTTTCATCGCAACGCTCAATGCAAAAGGCTACAAGCCTGGTAAAGAGCAGAAGAAGATTTTGTTCAACGTCATCGTGGTAGCTTTCATCATCCTGTTTATCGTATACGCAGGTCTCTGCTACCTGGGCTCCACTGGAACAGATCTCTTTGCTCCTGACACAGACAACACCGTATTGCTGGTAGGTCTGATCAGAAAATTGGCAGGCTACACCGGTATCGTCGTACTGTCTCTAGCCATCATCTTTGCCTGCTTCACCACTGCAGCCGGCATGATCGCCACTGCTGCAGACTGGGTTGTCATGCTGTCAAAAGAGAAGGTTCCATATAAGCTGGCGGCTCTGATTCTGGCTATCGCCATCATGCTGGTCGCTTCCACAGGTGTAAGCTTCGTCATCAAGCTTTCCGGTCCGCTGTTCATGCTTCTGTTCCCGATGTGCATCGCATTGACGGTTCTCGGCATCTTCAAGAAGGTGATCCCTAACGATGGCGCATGGAAGGGTGCGGTCCTGATGGCTATCATCGTCGGCTTCTACCAGGCATACAGCGTAGCCATCGCCAATGGCCTGATTCCAGCCGGCCCTGCCTTCATCGACAATCTCTTTAACGCCATTCCGCTGTCCCAGTACGGCCTCACCTGGCTGGTACCTTGCCTGGTCGGCGGTGTCGTCGGCGCCATCATCTGGAAAGTTCTCGGCAAAGAGAGCTTCGTAGATGAAATCGACAAGATCATTGCAGAAGAAGAGGCAGAAAGCGTTAGCGCGTAAAATTGAGATTGCGCGCTGCGAGGCCTCGAAGAAAATAGCTTGAGATCGCGCTCCGCGAGGCTGGGTTAAACTAACTAAGTTTCCAATAAACTCCTAGAAATATAATAACGAATCAAAGGCGGAAGGGCCGGTGGAGA
>URXI01000007.1 GCA_900551775.1 uncultured Eubacterium sp.
CGCCAGCGGCAGCTCCGACGCCCGTCATGATCATGCCGCCCAGCATGAACTGATATCCGCTGATGGTCACCGGGTTCTCTCTCTGCGAATAGCGCTTTATGAGTACAGAAGACAGCGCATAAGCGATGCAAGCCAGCAGCAGAAAGCCTTCTCCATTCCATGCCATGCCGCCGCCCAGTTCCCCTCCGGACAGATTTACAAGGACAACCCCTGCAAAACCGATGATACACCCTGCAGCTTTTGCTCCGGTCAGCTTTTCCTGATGAAAGAAAAGGCTGGCGATGAGTATGGAAAAGAACACGTGCGAACCTTCGATAATCGAGCCTTTGACACCGGTGGTATGAGCCAGTCCCACATAAAAAAACAGGTACTGCAGCACGGTCTGGCACATGCTGACTTTTGCAATTATTCCCCAGGAAGTTTTTTTCGGCATCAAAAGCCGTCTTTGTGCGATACTGCTGATCAAAACCACCAGCACGCCTGCGAGAGTAAATCGCACGCCGGCAAAGAGAATCTGAGATGCAGTCTCGCGCGAACTGACCTCGAACAACTCATATCCGATCTTGATGCAGGGAAAAGCGCTTCCCCATAAAAAGCAGCACAACATCGCTAATAAGCAGACGACCCAGGTCTTTGTTAAAATCTTGTTCTTTTCCATTCTATGTACATCCTTTTCTAAACAAAAACCTCCAAATGATACTTTATCCTTTGGAGGTTTTTTCGTGGAGCTCCCGGCCGGGATCGAACCGGCGACCTGCGCGTTACGAATGCGCTGCTCTGCCAACTGAGCCACGGAAGCATATCCTGGACGGCTCATCGCCGTCCATCTATATTTATTTAATGATCTCGTAATGACAACCGGGAAAGTTCAAATCGAATCGACAAATCCCTTTGTACTCGCAGTAGGTGCACGGAGATTCCTTCGCCGTCTTCTTCGGCGTGATGGCGATCTTTCCATCTGCCAGCTGCTTGCAGAGTTTTTCAATCTGCTGCTCTACAGCTGTCTGTAATTCCATAAACTCTTCTTCGTTTAGGAGGAATCCATCTGATGTAGCCTTGATGCCCTCTTTTCCCTTGCGCAATGGAACAATATCAGAATATCCCTCAAACTCGCCGGCAATGTCTCCGATAATTGCATCATCGTTAACCATTATACCATTTAATCGGAAAAATTTCCTCATTTCCTTTAAGATTTTATCAGAAATTTTTTCTTTGTCAACCCCTGTCAGGTCAACTCTTGGATCTCCAATCAAAAAGTAGAATACGCCAGCCGGTTTTCGATCCTTTTCCTGCGCCGCTTTTAAGTATAACATAAGTTGCAGACGATATCCACCCTTAGCTTCTTCTGTATCGAAATTTTCTTTACCTGTCTTGTAGTCGATGATCTTGATGCGCTCCTGATCCAGTACATCCAGCCGGTCAATCTTGCCTTCGATGTAGACTTTTTCACTGCCACAGTCAATTTCAATGGGCGCAATGGGCTGTTCCTTTCCGAAAGGCACCTCATAGAGGCTTTCTTTGATCCGTCCGGATCTGACCTGCTCCACCAAAGCCCAGCACACATAAAAGCAGGTGTCTTCAATGCGCTTCGTCTTATACAGCTCTTCGTTGCTGAAATGGAAAACGCCTTCCCTGTAGTCGGCAGTTTCCTTTGCTACAATTTCCGCGACAAAAGTTCTGCATTCCGCTTCTGAAACCGTCTCCCATGCAGCTTCCCTCGTCAATCTTTCTGACAGCCTCATGAGACATTTGTGATAAACATCCCCAATTTCACGTCCTGTTGCCTCAAAAACCCGCCGTTCCTCGGGGCGCAGTCCATAGGCCACGAAATGGGAAAACGGACAGCGGCTGAACCGTTCCAGCCGGGATGGACTCAAGGTCAGATCTTTCTTTCCTTCTCTGACATACAGATCCCTCATCAGCTGGCCATTTAATTTACGCTGCTCATTCGTAAACTCCAGGCCTTTTTTTATTCTATCCAGATTCACTTTGTCGTTGGCGGAAAACCACTCCATGACAGGTTTCCAGGCACCGTCTATTTTTTCGCCCTTTTTCGCTGTCTGCAAAGCGGCTGTGAAATGCCGCAGAGTGCTCAGTCTGCCGCCCACCAGATTCTTTACATCCGAATGATTCAAAACGTCATTTTCTACTGGAAGTCCGGGGAAAATCCGCCTCAGATTATCTACAATTTCGGATGGGCGTGTCTCTTTGCCCTCTTCGTCACTGGCAGCATAGCTGATCCACAAATAATCAGAGGGTTTTGACAGATTGCGGTAAATCGCCAGCTTCTCTTCCAAAACCCGAATTCGATCTACCTTGCAGATTTCCTTGCCAGATTCAGCTAAGTAGTCAAGCTCTTCCAGACTAAAAAGGCCTTCCTCCGGTGCACCTGACGGCAATACGCCTTCGTTAGCCCCGATGACCACTGCTGCCCTTACCTGGCCGCTCCTCGTTCTCTGCATGGTTCCCATCAAAATATCATCTGATGTCGGAGGCAGCACGCCTACTTCCAGTTCAGAAAGACCGGTGATGAGTACGCTGGAAAACTCCATTCCGTCAAAGGCATCTTCACCGGTCAGCTCTGCCAACTGGTCAAGGAGACCTACGATCTGTCTCCAGATTTGGGAAGTTTCCTCTGCCAGGTCCAGCATGCCCTGCTCTTCCTGTTCGGCAATCAGCGTCAAAATCTTCTCCCCCATGCCCACAGATTCCATCAGAAAATCGTAACAAGCTTCTATAAATTGTCGATTATCTTCCGCACTCCGGTAAATCGTCTCAAATCCCTCAAATAGTTCCATTGCTCGTCCACGGATATGATTGATGCGTTCCAGACCGTCGTCTCCGTACTCCATCTGCCCTTTAGCAAAAGGCTTTTTCCACATGGAGCCTTTGATGCGATATTTGATAGCATAATTTTCAAGTAATTCGATTTCTTCGTCAGACAGACGCGTGAAGCCAGTCTTCAGCACTTTGAAGATATCAGCCGTCCGATAGCGGTAGGCGACTGTTTCAATCAGTGAGACAACGAAGATCGCAATCGGTGACGCCAAAATGCTCCGTTTCTTATCATCAAACAGGCTGATGCCGCACTCATCAAAAATTCGACTGATGATAGAACCCCGCACTGCCTGGTCGTTGCAGATAACGACAATGTCTCGATAGCGGAAGCCCTCATCGCGCAGCAGGTGCAGAATAAAGGCCGCCGACTCTGCCTCATTGTACATGTTGGCAGCCTTCACCAAGGTGATGCCGCCGTGTTCGTCTGATTTGCGAATCCCCACAGCAAACAGCTCTTGTTCCAAGGTCTTGATAGCGGGACGCTTCTTCTGACTTGCATATCTGCCGGAGACTTGCAGCCTTTGATGGTGCACGCCATACAGATCCGCCTGTTTCATCAGATTCTCCATGACGATGCCCGTCAGCTGAAAGATTTCCTCATCGCGGCAGTTTTGGTCATAGGTCAGGAACACGTTGACATTCTCAGCGGATGCCATCAGGTGACCCAATACATCCAGAGACTTGGGTGCAAAACTGTCAAAGCCATAGACCCATATATCCGCGCCCTTCACCAGAGCAGATGAACTGATTTTCTCAGTATATAAGCTGATATAGTCCTCTGAATCCGTATATTTGCCAGCGATGCGCTTCTCATATTCTCCAAAGATCAACTGCAGGTCAGACAATTTTTTCTTCAGCAGGCTGTCATCTTCCAGGTTCTCTGCCAGCTGCGCCAAATCCTCCGGCACGATATTGTACTGTTTCATCTCAGAAATGAAGTTATTGGTCATTTCAATAAACGAATTTTTTCGCCTGGTGTCTTTAAAAACCTGCAGTTCCTCTTCAAACTTTGATGTAATCTGGGAAAGCAGCATGTGCCGTCCGTACTTGTCGATAAAGGTTTTCTGACCGCCGCCCTGTTCTGCCAGCAGCTTAAAGCCCAGACGAGACATACTGACCACTTCCACGTCGATCAGTCCTTGTACCTGAAGAAAGCGGAACGCCTGTTTTTCCGCTTCTAAAGTATATTGATCAGGCACGATGACCAGAGTCCGCTTCTGACTCCCTGCTATCTGTTCATATATAAATCGCTCTTTGTCGATATTTTCTCTGCCGTAAAAGATGTTCAGCATGAAATCTCCTTCACATCTGGATGATATCCAGCAGTTCTCCTGCCGTTTTGATCGTAAAGTCCGGTCCGTCCGGGCCGTTCAGTTCTTCTTGGCTGACCGCAATGGCCCAGTCCACCAGGACCGCTCTGACGCCTGCGTTGTGAGCGCATTTGATGTCGAACATGCTGTCTCCCACCATGATCGCTTCCTCCGGCTTAATGCCAAAATGGACCAAAGAAATCAATACCGGCTCCGGATCGGGTTTATGCTTGCTGGTATCATCACAGGTGACGATATCGTCGATATAAGGCACCAGGCCGAATTTTTCAAGTCCCTGCATGGTGGTATTGCGCATGCGGGAAGTGACAATCCCTACTCGATACCCCCGTGCTTTCAGATCTTTGATCAACTGATCCATTCCCGCAAAAGGTTCGATCATCTCTTCAAAGTGGTGCACCTGATATCCACGGTAAATCCCAATGGATTCCTCTACTGGCGTTTCAGGAAAGGCTTTCTCCATGCTCAACGCCAATGGCTCGCCAAAGGTCTTGACAATCTCCTCTTCTGGCGCTTCGCTTCCTAGAATGGTTTTGTAGGTGTGCTGCCAGGAATTGATAACCACTCCGTTCGTATCAGCCACCGTTCCATCAAAATCAAAAATAACTGTATTAATTGACATGATATCCTCTTTCTATATCAAAACTTCATGGTAAGGGCAATTTTCTGTTTCTCGTGATCGACACTGAGAATTTTCACCTTCACCGTATCACCGACGGACACCACGTCCATAGGATGTTTTACATACTTGTTGCTCAGCTGTGAAATATGCACCAGTCCGTCCTGTTTGACGCCGATATCGACGAACGCTCCAAAGTCCACTACATTTCTCACGGTGCCTGTCATCTCCATATCCACCTTCAAATCCTCGAAGCTTCTCACGTCGTTCCTGAAGATCACTGGCGGCGCATCCTCTCTCGGATCTCGGGCCGGTTTCTTCATTTCCGAGACGATATCATTCAGTGTCATCTCACCGATGCCGATGTCTTCTGCCATCTTCTTGATGCTTTCTGATAACTTTTTAGCGGGATACGCCTGCCAGATTTTCTCGTCAATGTCTTTCGCTCCGCCCTTGGCGATGTCCTCTTTGCTGATGCCGATCTTGTTCATCATCTCTTCTGCCGCTTTGTACGACTCCGGATGAACAGACGTGCTGTCCAGTGGTTCTTTGCCGTCGGCAATTCGCATAAAGCCTGCACACTGCTTGAATGCTTTCTCGCCCAGCTTGGAGACCTTCATCAGTTCCTTTCGGCTGTCAAACCTGCCGTGTTCTTCTCTATAAGCGACGATGTTCTTGGCGATCCCCATGTTGACACCGGCGATATAGGATAGCAGCGACGGCGACGCTGTATTCAGATCTACGCCCACTCTGTTCACGCAGTCTTCTACCACATTGGTCAGAGCGCTGGAAAGCTGTTTCTGATTGATGTCGTGCTGATACTGTCCAACGCCGATGTGCTTCGGATCGATTTTGACCAGTTCTGCCAAAGGATCCTGCAGCCTTCTGCCTAAGGACATGGCGCCTCTTGTCGTGACATCCAGATCAGGATATTCTTCCGTAGCCAGCTTTGATGCCGAATACACGGAGGCGCCTGCTTCGTTGACGATGGTGTACTGAATATCGTAGTCGTGTTTCTTGAGAAAATTAGAAACGACTTCCTCCGTCTCTCTGGACGCTGTTCCATTTCCGATGACGATGATGTCACAGCCGAACTTCTCGATGATCTTCTGCAGGGTCCGTTCTGTACCCGCGATATCGTTTTTCGGCTGCGTCGGATAAATCGTCGTATAGGCGGTCAGCTTGCCTGTCTCGTTGAGGGCCGCCACCTTGCAGCCGGTTCTGTAACCTGGGTCGATACTGATAACTTTTTTCCCTTTGACGGGCGGTACCATCAGAAGCTTCTCCGTGTTCTTGGCAAAGACCTTGACCGCATCGGTCTCTGCCCGCTCTGTCAGTATATTTCTCATCTCTCGTTCTACAGACGGTGCGATCAACCGCTTATATGCGTCCGCGATGGTGTCCTGCAAAAGCTCCGTGAAGATGGATTTGCCGCGAATGACCTGTTTCTCGATGAGTCCTGTAATCTCTTCACTATCCATAGTCACTTTGACCTTGAGTTTCTTCTCTTTCTCGCCCCTGTTGACGGCTAATACGCGATGGTTCGGCATTTTGGCGATGGCTTCACTGCTGCCGTAATACATGTCGTAGACGGTCTTCTCTTCTGGGTCCACTGCCTCTGTGGCAATCTGGCCTTTGCTGTAAGTCTTCTCGCGGATCTTCTCTGTCAGATCTGCATCGTCGGCGATCATCTCTGCGATGATGTCCATGGCGCCCTGCACTGCATCCTCTGCGGTCTCTACACCTTTTTCCGGATCGACAAAAGCTGCCGCTTCGGCCTCTGGCGTGCCGTCTTTCTTTTGCTGGGCATAGCAAATCATAGCCAGCGGCTCCAGGCCCTTTTCTTTCGCCTTGGATGCACGGGTTGCTTTTTTCTGTTTATATGGTTTATATAAATCTTCTACTCTTTGCAGGACTTCCGCTTTCTCGATTTCCCCTTTCAGTTCCTCGGTCAGCTTGCCCTGCTCGTCGATGAGCCTGACGACTTCTTCTTTTCTCTCCTCCAGGTTGCGCAGATACTGCAGTCTCTCGTCCAGATCTCTGAGTGTGACATCAGAAAGCCCGCCTGTCACTTCCTTACGGTAACGGGCGATGAAGGGAATGGTATTCCCCTCATCAATCAATTCCACGGTATGCTCTACCTGGGAGGTTTTGATCTTAAATTCACTTGCTAGTTTTTCTATGATGTTCATATTTAGTTGTCCTTCTGTTTCAGTTTTTCGTTGATAAAGTAGTCGATGTCGCCGTCCATCACCGCATTGACGTTGCCTGCCTCCGCGCCGGTTCTATGGTCTTTGACCATGGTGTACGGCTGAAATACATAGGATCTGATCTGGGATCCCCAAGTGATCAACGAAAAGTCCCCTTTCAGTTCTTTCAGGTTTTCCTTGTGTTCCTGCTCCTTCAGCTCCATCAGCCTGGACATCAAAATCTTCATGGCCATCTCTTTGTTTTGATGTTGGCTTCGTTCATTCTGGCAGGTCACCACGATGTGTGTCGGCAGATGGGTAATTCTGATCGCCGAGTCCGTCTTGTTGACGTGCTGGCCGCCGGCACCGCTGCTCCTGTATGTGTCGATGCGCAAATCCTCCGGATCGATGTCGATAGACATATCATCTTCTATTTCCGGCATCACTTCCAGGGCTGCAAATGAAGTCTGCCTTTTGCCTGCTGCGTTGAACGGAGAGATTCTTACCAGGCGGTGTACTCCCTTCTCGTTTCTCAGATAGCCGTAGGCGTTTTCACCTTCGATAATCAAAGTGGCGCTCTTGATACCGGCTTCCGTATCGTCCTGCAGATCTACCATGGTCACCTTGTAACCTTTCTTCTCCGCCCACCTCGTGTACATGCGCAGCAGCATCTCCGCCCAGTCCATGGCATCAACGCCGCCAGTTCCCGCATGAATAGAGATGATGGCGTTATTGTGGTCGTACTTGCCATCGAGAAGCGTATCCAGCTTGAGTTCTTCCAGTTCCCTAGTCAGCTCTGCAAAACTCTCCACAATGGCATTTGCTTCTTCTTCATCTTCCATCTCTTCGGCCAGTTCGATCAACTCCCCGATATCGTCAAAGCCTTTCTCTAATTTCTCATATTTTTCTACTTTTAGTTCCAGGCTCTTTTTCTTCTTTAATAATGTCTGCGCCTTCTCCGGGTCATCCCAGAAGCCAGCTTGTTCCGTCTCTTTCGTTAGTTCTTCTAGTTTCCCTCGTAGACCAGCCAGGTCAAAGGGACCCACCTACCTCTACGAGATTTGCCTTTGCTCCAGGCAGATCGATTTTTATCTGATCCAATTGAATCATCTTCTCACTTCCTTTTCTGTTAAGATTCGTGTCATATTATTTTAACACAGATTCCGCTTCTCGTAAAATAAATGTTATGTGATGTTTTTGCAGATGATGGGCTATGCTGCAGTCTCGATTTTAGCGGCCAGCCGGCTGAATTCTGATAGGATGCAGCCCGTTTCAGAGGAGTTGTAGTCCGCAATCCGAGCTGTCTGAAAAAATGTCCAGTGCTTTTTCTCTCGTGTCGGGCGATTGCGGACTATCACCAGCAGATTCAGAGGAGTTGCAGTCCGCAATCTGTCTCTTCAAAATAAATGTCTGGCACTTTTTTTCTGTTCAACACTATTGCGGACTGCCATATATTATAAGACTTCCGTTGCATCCGCAACATACATTTATCTATTCGAGTTGTATACTCAGTTCAAATCATAGAAAAAACTGAAAGGGGATTTAATTTTATGAATCATAAAATGTTTTGTTTTCAATGTGAACAAACTGCAGGCTGTACTGGCTGTACAGGAAATGCCGGGGTCTGCGGAAAAACGGAAAAAACAGCAAATTTACAAGATGAACTGACTGGTGCTTTGGTCGGTCTGGCTCGCGTCTGCAGCAATAATCCGAGGACGGAAGCAACCGACAAACTGATTCTGGAAGGACTTTTTGCCACAATTACCAACGTGAATTTTAATGATAAGGTACTGCGGGATCTGCTGAATCGGATCAATGCAGAAAAAAACAGCATAGCCCCAGGATGCACCGTCTGCGACGCACCATGTGGCAATACGGATAACTATAGTCTCAAATTAATGTGGGATGCGCCAGAAGACATCCGTTCACTGAAATCCTTAATTCTCTTCGGAATCCGTGGCATGGCGGCCTACGCATACCACGCCATGATTCTCGGTTATACCAACCGAAAAGTGAATAACTTCTTTTATAAAGCGCTCTACGTCCTGGCCGAGGATTGGAACATGGAAGAACTGCTGCCCATAGTCATGGAAGTGGGTGAAGTCAATCTTGCCTGCATGGAACTTTTGGACCAGGCGAACCGTGAGACATTTGGCACGCCAAAACCAACAACTGTGCCTCTTCAGGTAGAAAAAGGGCCCTTTATCGTGATTTCCGGCCACGATCTGTACGACCTGAAGCTGCTTCTGGAGCAGACTGCGGGAAAGGGTGTCAACGTCTACACCCATGGAGAGATGCTGCCTGCCCATGCCTACCCGGAGCTGAAAAAATACGCCCACCTAAAAGGTAATTACGGCACCGCCTGGCAAAATCAGCAAAGAGAATTTGATCATCTGCCAGCACCAGTCCTCTTTACTACCAACTGCTTGATGCCGGTAAAACCATCTTATGCTGATCGAGTCTTCACGACAGAAGTCGTCTCTTATCCGGAAATGGTCCACATCGGTGAGAACCGCGATTTTACACCAGTCATCGAAAAAGCTTTAGCTTTAGGAGGCTTTGCTGAAGATGCAGGCTTTACGGGCATCAACGGAGGCACCTCCGTCACCACGGGTTTTGGGCATAACGCAATTCTCGAAACTGCAGATCAGGTCATCAATGCAGTAAAGACGGGCAAAGTTCGCCACTTCTTCCTGGTTGGCGGCTGTGATGGCGCCCGCCCTGGCAGAAATTATTATACAGAATTTGTAAAATCGGCCCCAGCAGACACTTTGATCCTGACACTTGCCTGCGGAAAATACCGCTTCAACGACCTGAATCTAGGCACCATAGATGGTCTGCCGAGACTGATGGATATGGGACAGTGCAACGACGCATATGGAGCCATCCGAGTTGCCGTCGCTCTAGCAGAAGCCTTTGACTGCCAGGTCAACGATCTGCCGCTGTCCATGGTGCTATCCTGGTACGAGCAAAAAGCGGTCTGCATCCTGCTGACTCTGCTCCATCTAGGCATCAAAGACATCCGCCTGGGACCAACACTGCCAGCGTTTATCTCCCCAAATGTATTGCAGTTCCTTGTAGATCAATATCACATCGCACCGATTACTACTCCGGAGGAAGATCTTAAAACGTTATTGAAGTAGCATAAAATAAACGAAGAGCTGCCCACGGGCAGCTCTTTAAGTTTTATTTATTCATTTTTCCCACAACAGTTCTTATATTTCTTGCCGCTTCCGCAAGGACAAGGGTCATTCCTGCCTACTTTCGGATGGTCTCTTCTGACTGTCTGCTGTTTGGCTTCTCTGTCGGGAACCTGTGCTTCCTCTGGCAGTTCTCCGCCGCCCTGCATCGCTCTTACCATATCGTCATCAATATACTCGGACTTCTTGGCTTCCCCTGCTTCCAGGATGGCCTTTCTCTCCGTCTTCGTTTCGACAGTTACGTTATAACAATACTTGACGGTATCTTCCTGAATCGCACTGATCATCTGCTCAAACATGTCAAAACCTTCTTTTGCGTAAGCTGCAGCAGGATCCTGCTGTCCCAGCGCACGAAGGCCGATACCGGATTTCAACTGATCCATGGCATCGATGTGATCCATCCACAGATTATCTACAACACGAAGGAGAATCATACGTTCCACTTCTCTCATCTGCTCACAGCCGATTTCCTGCTCTTTCTCCTCATAGATCCGATCAAATTCATCAAAGATTGACTGCTTCAAGGATTCTTCTGTCAGTGCATGAAGTTCGTCTGTGGTGAACTCTGTCTTTCCTCTGAATTTATCAGAAATCTTCTGCAAGTTCTTGTTGAGGGTTGCAAAATCCCATTCCTCAGGGAACTTAGATTCAACTACAATCGGTTCAACGATAGAACCCAGAATCGAGTGCGCCATGTTGATGATATAATCGCGCAGGTCTTCTCCGAAGAGCACCTTGCGACGCTCGTCATAGATGATCTCCCTCTGCTTGTTCATGACGTTGTCATACTGCAGTACGTATTTTCTGATGCCGAAGTTCTTACCCTCAACCTTCTTCTGCGCGCCTTCGATGGATTTAGACAGCATGCCCGCTTCGATAGCCTCGTCTTCTTCGAGTCCCATACGGTCTACGATTTTCTGCATCCTTTCACCGCCAAAGAGTCTCATCAGCTCGTCTTCCAGCGAAATAAAGAACTGGGTCTGACCAGGGTCCCCCTGACGTCCGGAACGTCCACGGAGCTGATTGTCGATACGTCTGGACTCGTGACGCTCTGTACCGATGATGCACAGACCGCCCAACTCAACTACCTTCTGCTGCTCCTCTTTTCTCTCCGCTTTCAAATTTTCGTGCAGCTCATTAAACTTTGCTCTCGCTTCATTTAGTTCCGGATCATCTGACTTCACAAAACTGGATGCAAAGGAAATCGCCTCGTCGCTGTAGCCCAGCTTCTGCATTTCTTTCTTGGCTTCAAATTCCGGGTTGCCTCCCAAAATAATGTCAGTACCACGGCCAGCCATATTGGTAGCGATGGTTACCATTCCCAGACGACCTGCATCTGCTACGATTTCCGCTTCTTTGTCATGCTGTTTGGCATTGAGTACATTGTGCTTGACACCGCGTTTCTTCAGCATCTCACTGATCAACTCGGATTTTTCGATGGAGATCGTACCCACCAAAACCGGCTGCCCGCTCTCATGAACTTCCGCAATCCGATTAGCGATGGCTTTGAACTTCCCTCTCTCTGTCTGATAAATAGAATCCTGGAGGTCTTCTCTGGCAATCGGTTTATTGGTAGGAATGACGACGACGTCCATATTGTAGATGTCTCTGAATTCGTCTTCCTCTGTTTTGGCGGTACCAGTCATACCAGCCAGCTTCTGATACATTCTGAAATAGTTCTGCAGGGTGATAGTCGCCAGAGTCTTCGACTCCGATCTTACCAAAACGCGTTCCTTCGCTTCAATAGCCTGGTGAAGTCCATTGCTGTAACGTCTGCCGAACATCAGACGGCCGGTAAATTCATCAACGATGACAATTTCACCGTCTTTGACGATGTAGTCAACATCTCGTTCCATCAGGTTTCTCGCTTTCAATGCCTGCAGAACGTGATGGTTGATTTCCATGTTCTCCGGATCACCGTAGTTATCCACCTTAAAGAAGGCTTCTGCTTTCTCAACACCTTCGTCGGTCAGTGAAACCTGCTGATCCTTTTCTTCTACCGTAAAATCCGCGTCTTTCGTCAAAGTAGTTACAAATTTATCTGCGGTCTTATACAAATCTGTGGACTTGGATCCACGTCCAGAAATGATCAAAGGAGTTCTTGCTTCGTCGATCAAGATAGAGTCGACCTCGTCGATGATGGCATAGTTCAATTCTCTCTGCATCAACTCTTCCTGATAAGTGACCATGTTGTCTCTCAAATAGTCAAAGCCGAACTCGTTGTTTGTTCCATATGTGATATCTGCATTGTATGCAGCTTTTCTGTCTTCGTTTTCGACACCGTGAATCACGCAGCCTACAGTCAGTCCCAGGAAGGAATACAGTTTTCCCATCCATTCCGCGTCACGTTTTGCCAGATAGTCGTTGACTGTGATGACGTGAACGCCTTTGCCTTCCAGTGCGTTTAGATATGCGGCCAGGGTAGCGACCAAAGTCTTACCTTCACCGGTCTTCATCTCGGAAATCCTGCCCTGGTGCAGTACCACGCCGCCGATAAGCTGCACGCGGAAGTGCTTCATGCCCAGGCTTCGCCATGCGCCTTCTCTACAGACCGCAAAGGCCTCTGGCAGAATATCGTCCAAGGTCTCTCCATTCTTCAGTCTTTCCCTGAACTCCGGCGTCTTGGCCTGCAGTTCCTCATCGCTGAGAGCCTGCATCTGTTCGTCCAGTGCCTCCACCTGGTCTACAATTTTTCCTATTTTCTTTACTTCTTTTTCGTTCAGATCACCGAAGATCTTTTCCATTAGCCCCATAGCACTAATTCCCCTTTCTATTTTGTTCCTCTTCTGGTTTTTGTGTCACCGTCAGATTGATTTCTATCGCTTTTCTTTCATCGGCACTGATAACTCTGCCGTTAAATATCTTATTTCCTGCTTCGTATTCAAAGGTATCCCCGGCCTTCGGCAGTTTGTCCAGCTGCAGTACGACCCAGCCGTTGACGGTAGTCGCATCCAGCTCAACCTCTTCATCAAAGTAGTCGAACATCTTTTCCACATTGGTGCTGCACAGGACTCTGTAGCTGCCGTCCTGCAGCTGTGTAATCTCCTGAGACTCCACTTCATCATGCTCATCGTAGATATCGCCCACCAGTTCTTCTATGATATCCTCCATGGTGACCAACCCCGCCGTGCCGCCGTATTCATCCACAATAATAGCGATATGGCACTTGTTGACCTGCAGCTTTTTCAGCAGGTCTGCCGCTTTCATAGATCCTGCGACATAGATGACCGGCTTCACGTAATCAGAGATTGTCTTCTTTGAACCGGAAATATAGTTGTGGAAATCCTTTTGATTCAAGACGCCCAGGATTTTATCCAGGTCGCCTTCGTATACCGGCAGTCTGGAAAAACCGGTCTCCATAAACATCTTTGCGACATCTTTTTTGGTAGAATCGATTTCGATGGCCTTGACATCCACCCTGGGTGTCAGTACATCCCACGCTTCCAACTCGTTGAACTCGATGGCGTTTTGGATCAATTCGCTCTGCCCCGCCTCAATACTGCCCTCCGTCTCGGCTTCTTCCACAATCGTCAGCAGCTCATCCTCTGTAATAGCCCTGCTGCCCGCCACCTTAAAAAGCTTAGATAGCAGTTTTTTCCATTGGCTGAACAGGTAATTGACAGGTGTCAGCAACACCATCAGCCCCTTGATCATCGGTGCGGAGAACATCGCGAAAGTTTCTGAATTTTCTTTGGCTAAACTTTTTGGTGAAATTTCACCGAAAATCAGAACTACAATTGTAACAACGATGGTAGAAATCGATGCGCCATATTTCGGATAAAGTGTGAGAAACAGCGCTGTAGCTACCGCGGTCATGCCTATATTAACTAGATTGTTTCCGATAAGAATCGTAGAAAGTAAATTGTCGTATTTTTCTTCTAATTCAAGAACTCTTTTTGCCCTCCTGTCGCCGTCATTAGCCAGATTCTTCATTCGAATCCTGTTAATAGACGTAAAAGCCGTCTCTGTGGCTGAGAAATAGGCTGACAAGATTAAAAATACAACGATAATTCCTATTGAATACCCTATATGACTGTCCATATATTTTTTGTTTTCCTCCTAATTTTTTCAAGGTACTTGTAACAAGTTATTTTAGCATATTTCTTTTGAAAAATAAAGGTTTTCACAGAAACTCCAACTTTTTTCCTATTATAAAATCCGTCCATTCTTGTTTTTTTGTCTAAAATAGTCCATAATGGAAGAAATAACACATCTTAAAAAGATAAAGGAGGGGTTCCTCATGTCAACGAGAACAGATTTGCTGAAATTACTCAGTGAAAATACAGGAATTTATCTATCCGGTCAAAAAATTGGTGAAGAATTACAGGTTTCGAGAAATGCAATCTGGAAAGCCATGCAGCAGCTGCGTGACGAGGGTTATCAAATAGAAAGCAAGCCCAGCACCGGTTATCGCCTCAAGTCCAAGACCAACATGCTGACCATCGATGCCGTTGCCGGCGACCTGCGCTTCCCCTGTGACCTGCATATCTTTGATACGGTAGACTCTACAAATAATGTGGCCAAGGAACTTCTTCTCAAAGATAAGCCGATGATGGTTATCGCCAACAAACAGACTGGCGGACGGGGTCGTCTCGGCAGATCCTTCGCCTCTCCTGCCGGCACTGGCCTCTATCTCACCATTGCCCTGCAGCCAGAGTTTGATCTGGACAAAGCACTCTACGTTACCATGGCGGCCGCTGTCGCTGTATGCCGCGCCATCGAAACCGTGGCAGGTGTAAAGCCCAAGATCAAATGGGTCAACGACCTCTTTTATCAAAATAAAAAAATCTGCGGCATCCTTACAGAAGCACAGACCAACTTCGAAAACGGCAAAATCGACAGTCTCATTATCGGAATCGGCGTCAACTGCTTTCCAGGCAGTTTTCCAGAAGAACTGTCAGACATCGCCGGCTGCCTTTCACAGAAAAAGAACTCTTTTTCGAGAGGACTGCTGGCGGCCGAAATATTTAACGAGACGATGATCATTCTCGAAGATCTTCAAAGCAAGGCCTTTCTCCGCGAGTACCGCACCAAATGCTTCGTCCTTGGAAAAAACATCCTGGTGCACCCCAACTTAAACGACAGCGCTATTAAAGCCCGCGCCATCGACATCGATGAAAATGGCGGGCTCGTCGTCGAATATCTGGAGGGACGCAAAGCCCGCCAGATGGAAACCCTGACTACTGGAGAAGTCTCTATCAGACCGGATTTCTAAACGTGCCTCGTTCCTCTACAATGAAAGAAATTCCTTCAGACTGTGCACGACTTTGCCTCTGATCCCTTCCACCGTCTTCGCATGATAAAGAGAACTGATCACGGCTTCTTCAACCATCTCTGCTGTCGCTTCAAAGACTTGATCCATCGCATCGTCATGCAGCATCTTCACAGGCATAATCTTCGTCGGGCTGTAATGTGGCACGAGATTTCCATTTGAAAAGGCAATCGCGATATCTCCGCTTCCGTTGCCCAAATAAGAGCCTGTCCTGGCAAGTCCGACGACTGAGCGCCTCGCAGTGCGTTTCAGTTGTCGGTCACTGAGCGGCAAGTCGGTCCCAAGGACGATGATCACAGAACCCCGATCTTCAGAGCGGGCATCCGCTCGCTTTACTGCCATCGGCTTGCCATCAATTCTCAGACTTCCAGACGCTCCAAAATTTGACATCAGCAGGCAGCCGATCGTGTATTCCCGATGATCAAAAGACAAGATTCTGGATGACGAACCGATTCCACCCTTGAAACCCAGGCAGCGCATGCCAGTTCCAGCCCCCACAGCTCCTTCTTCGAAATCTTCTCCTGCACACTCCAAGGCTGAAAAAACATGTTCTTCCTTCACATGAAGCCCTCTGATATCATTTAACACGCCATCGTTGCATTCTGTTACCACGCAATTGACTGTGCCAGTCGTAACCCCGATATCCTCATTGTTCTGCAGCATGTATTTTATGGACGCATTAAGAACTGCACCGATGCTAAGTGTATTCGTCATCAGGATCGGCGCCTCAACAGTTCCCAACTCTTCAATCTGCACAAGTCCTGTACTTTTCCCGAATCCATTTATGACAGAAACACCTGCCATTACTTTATCTCTGAAAAGATTGCCGCTGTGTGAGAGAATTGCAGTCACCCCGGTGTGAATATCTTTCTCATGGTCTTCCAACGTAACATGACCGACCTTCACGCCAGGTACATCTGTAATCAAATTTTTCTTTCCCTTTGTATACTTGTTCTGCAGTTCCACTGCACAATAATCAGGTAATCCCATGTTTATCTCTCCTTCATTTCCAGTACATCTATCATAACAACAACTTCAGGATGTGACAATCCCTAAATGCGTAAAGTTCGCCAACTACAAAAAGAACAACGCTAGATTGCCAGTCTGCCTTGTTATATAATGAGTAATATTCAAAATAATTTTATAGAAAAGCGGAACTGCTAATAAGCTAAATTTCATAGTAATTTATTTTGTGTGAGTTTTGCTTTTTAGTCTGCGATTAATTGGGAAAAATTAAAAGTAACGCTAAGGAAAACTATTGATAAACGTGTTCTACAAATTGTGCTAATTAGCAGTTCCAAATATAATTTGACAGTATAATAAATGATATGATACTGCCAAAGATAAACAACTAGAAAACAAACAGAGTTGTTTTTCTATTCTTGTCAATTATAATCCTTATATCCTTTTATGTCAAATACAAATATCAGTTTATGTAGTCATTATACAGTCAAAGCGCATATTATACCCATACGGATAATGCAATGCAGCTTTAAATATATTATAGTTTACAAGAGGTGGTAAAAATGGTATCCGAAAGAATCAAGGACTTAAGAGAACGTGACGGCTATTCCCAAACAGCATTATCAAAAAAGCTAGGATTAACAAGATCTTCTATTAATGCCTGGGAAACCGGCATTAGTGTACCTTCGACACAGTATTTAGTAGAGTTATCTCGTTTATTCAAAGTATCAACGGACTATATATTAGGCATGGACGTATCCGAAAGCCTCCGTATAGGCAGTTTAACTGTGGAACAGAAAAATATTCTCTGCGCTCTAGTCGACCAATTTGAGAGGTATAATAAATTCATTCATGCTATGGAGATGGATCCTGTTTCTGACACAGAAGAGGTATTGGAATTAATCAGAGAATTCAAGAAGGCAAAAACTTCAGAGTAACTGCACTCTGGAGTTTTTTGCTGTCAGAAACGAGTCTGCAAACCAGATATCGTTCCGCTTTTTGTAACGAAAAAAGCGGAGAATACTGACTTCCGTCAGACGATTCTCCGCCAGCTTCTATACATATGCGTATTTTATTCAAACACTTCTTTTGCTTTTTTTAATTCTTTGATAATCTTGATATGCTGCGGGCAGACATCCTCGCAAGCGCCGCATTCGATGCATTTAGAAGCGATGCCGCCTTCACGGGTCTCCCATTCATAATTGCCTTCAGCGCCTTCTTTATTGCCATAGATCATATAATTGTTCAGCGCCCTGAAAATTCCTGGAATCGCAATCTGCTGCGGACATCCTTTTTCACAATATCTGCACGCTGTACAAGGAACCTGCGGCATAGCGTCCAAAGCAGCGGCAGCCTTTTTAATCACAACTTGCTCTTCATCATTCAATGGCTGGAAGTCCTCCATGGTCGCCAGATTATCTTTCATCTGCTCCAAACTGCTCATACCGCTCAGTACAGTCAGAACACCTTCCAGCGATGCGGCATAACGCAGCGCCCACGATGACAGCGAAGCGTCCGCGTCGGCTTCTTTGAAAATCTTTGATATTCTCTCAGGCAATACCGCCAAAGATCCTCCTTTGACCGGCTCCATGATGACCACCGGCTTATCATATTTCCTTGCAGCCTCATAGCATTTACGCGCTTCCACCGTAGGGCTTTCCCAGTCGGCGTAATTGATCTGCAGCTGGACAAAATCCACCTCAGGATGTGCCTGCAGAATTTCTTCCAGCTTCTCTGCTTTGTCGTGCATCGAAAAACCTAAGTTGACAATTTTGCCCTCAGCTTTTTTCTCCGCCAGGAAGTCCCAGATGTGAAACTCGTCAAATGCCGGGGTTCGTTTATCCCCCAGATTGTGCAAGAGGAAATAGTCGAAATACCCTGCGCCTGTCCGGTTCAATGACGTTTCGAACATGGCTTTCGCTTCTGCCTCTGTAGACGCAGCCCAGGCCGGCAGTTTTGTGGCCAGCTGGAAGCGGTCTCTTGGATGACGGTCGACCAACGCAATCTTTGCCGCCTCTTCAGATTTTCCATCCAGATATCCGTAGGCCGTATCAAAGTATGTAAATCCTTTAGACAGAAATAAGTCTACCATCTCTTTGGTCTGCTCAATATCCACGTCTTCCCCGTTCATCGGAAGCCGCATCAGTCCAAAGCCTAATTTTTTAATATCTTTTATTTTTTCATACATGATGGCTTCTCCTTTATCAAATTCAATCATATATCCAAAACCCGGATCCGGAATCCAGTCCCACATGTTCCCATTCACCTCAGGAAACAGCGCCTGCATCATCGCCGAAATCACACCGCCGTGGCAGACTACCACAGAAACGGCATCCTTACCGCTGTGACGATGAGACAATTCTTTTAGATGGTGATACCCTTGAAGTTCTTTCAGGCCCTCTGCAATTCTGGCATAAAACTCATTGTTAGACTCGCCGCCAGGCAGCTTCGCATCTCCAGTCTCGTCATAACACCACTGATCGAATAGTTCATAGCCTTTCAGTTCCTCGTAGGTCTGGCACTCATAGTCACCGAACTCCATCTCCCGCAGTTTCGGAATCACTTTATGCTCCCTATTGCCAAAGAGAATTTCAAAGGTCTGTTCTGTACGCAAAAGCCCCGTAGTGTAACAATCCGCATCATCAGGGATACGCGGGTAAATTCCTCTGGCAGCCAGCCTCTTCAGGGTTTCTTTTCCTTCCGCAGCCAGCGGGATATCCGCTTTTCCATAAAACCACCGCCTCTGGTTCCCCTCTGTAATCCCATGCCGGATCAAATAAATTCTCGATACCATTATTTCACCTTGTTTCCGATTCCGCAAAATACTCTGATCACTTCATCCGCCTGCTGCCCCAGATAAGTCATGCATCTGCCTGTCATCTCGCGCCAAGCACGCTCTGTCTTGTCAATGGGTACGACGCCTTGGGAAATGTCATCAAAGATGACGATTTTTCCCCTTAGCTTCTCTATATTGTCCTCTAAGCACTCTTTTGCATTGATTCCTTCTTTTACACATGCCAGAACAAACTTCTCAAGATCAGCGATCACCTTCTTATCAAAATTAATCACCATAGATTCCATATCGCAATGGTAAACATCCTTTTCGACTAATTTGTAGGTACTCAGTGCATATTCCAGTTTCCCCTGATATGCTCCCCCGAATATCAATATCATACTACACCTCTACTTTTTCCTAATTTTTATAAACCTTTATATGATTGCCAGGGTTAAGATACCGGCAAGCTCACTGATACATATAGTGTATCCTGCGATGTCTCCGCTCATTCCGCCCAGCTGCTTTCTGGCATAAGCACAGGCAAAAAATGCGGTGGCGGCAATCACAGCAGCGCAGGTCAGCGTTTTAACAGCATCTCTGCCCAAAAAGATGACAGCTCCGATAGCGACAAGCATCTGCAAGGCTACGGCTGCCCTGTATTTTCCTCGCCCTGGTTCTTTGTAATCTTCTACATACTGACTATGGCCAATGGGCTTATAAGTCAAAACGCTCATTCCGCCGATACCCCTGCTGACCACCGGTAAAACCAGAAGATCCACATAGGTGATGTGGTAAATTGCCTCCTGCATTGCCGCAAACCAGGCGAGCAGGAGAAACGCCACTGTCACTACTGCAAAGGCGCCGACAGTCGAATCCTTTAAAATCCGCTGCCTTTCTTCTAATGGCCGCCTGGACAGAATTGCGTCATTGCAGTCCATAAATCCGTCCATGTGCATGAATCCGCATACGACAAAAATATAAAACACCATAGCAAAGCTGATCAGCGACACCGGCAGCTGCAGATAGACTAACAGCCAGAAAATTGCCATCCAAAGAATCCCGATGACCAGTCCAACAGAAGGCAGAAAAGCGAGCATCATATTCTTCAGCTGCCCATCCCACCTCTTGTACGGACATGGCAGGGTGATGAAATTCCCCCAAGCCATAAAAAATCCAGTAATAAACTTCATCCGTTCTCTCTTTCTCTATTATAATAATATCTATGTCCATAAGCCACTTCTATGACCTGATCGCACACCCTCGCCAATTGTCTGTCCACATAGGCCAGGGACGCTCTGTATCGATCTGTGTATGCATCAAAATTTCTGGCGTCCGAGTAGATATAATCTGACACAAAGACAGTGTTCCCCGTTCTTCTGGCAAACTCTGTCAGATCTTCAGCCACCTTCCTGCCAGCTTTCAGGTTACAGGATCCGTCACTTCGAAACATCTCGTTAGACAAAAGCGCCGTTACACTGTCCAAAAGAAAGGCGCCTTTAGGATCGACGCCTTCCTTGAGAAGTTCGCAAATATCAGTTCCCTGTTCCAAAGTCTCAAACCCCCAGCCGTTTCGCTCATCGATATGTCTTTCAATTCGTTTACGGTCTTCCTCGTCCGTGGGAATCATCGTCGCTATGTAGTAAAGTTTTGTTCCTTCCTTGTCTGCCATATCTTTTGCCAGTCTCTGGGCGTACATGGATTTTCCGTTTTTGCAGCCTCCGCTGATAAAAATATTCATTAGAACAAGTTTTCCCTTCTGATTTCTTCCAGATAGTCGCCCTCGATAGACGCTTCTTCCAAGGTCTTCATCAGATTCATGGACGCCACTGCCGCTTCGATAATTTTGAAAGCGATTGGACAGCCGCTGCCTTCACCCAGTCTCATTCCAAGGTCGAACATCGGAGCCAGACCAAGACGCTCCATGGCGATGACATAACCTACTTCGAAGGATTTGTGGGAGGCAAACATGAAGTCCACTACCCTCGGATTCAGCTCCTTTGCCACACAGGCTGCTACGATAGAGATAAATCCGTCAATGACAACAGGGATCCTATAGATGCCTGCTGCCAAAAAGGCTCCTACCATGGCACAGATATCAAATCCGCCCACTTTTGCCAATTTCTCAATGGGATCTCCCATACACCAGCTGTTGACCGCATCATCCACAATTTTGATTTTCTTTGCCAGGCCTTCGTCGTTGAGACCGCCGCCTCTGCCGACGACCTCTTCTGCCTTGGCTCCATTCAAAGCACTCAGCACTGCAGAACTTGTGGTAGTATTTCCAATTCCCATTTCACCTATACCAAAAAGCTGAATTCCGGCATCTTTCATGGCTTTCACGGCTTCAATCCCTGTCAGCATTGCACATACAGCTTCTTCTCTTGTCATAGCCGCCTCTTTCGCCAGGTTCCTCGTACCATTGGCAATTCTTCTGTTTACAATTTTAACCGGAATTTTTTTGTCCTCTGTAAGCATGGAGTCTGTATAGAGTTCTTCCGGAATCTCCATGGCGACGCCCACATCCGTAACCAAAAGGTCTATGCCGAAGTATTTGGCCATTGAACTTACGCCGGTATATCTTCTGGTGAAGTTTATGGTCTGTGAAAGAGTCACAGACTGGGGAGCAGAGGCGACGCCTTCTTCTACAACACCATTGTCCGCACACATGATGACGACACATTGCCTAGTCACATCGTTACCAACCGCTTTCCCGGTAATCCCCGCTATTTTAATAGAAATATCCTCAAGCCTGCCAAGACTTCCCGGCGGTTTTGCCAGATAGTCCTGTCGTTCTTTTGCCGCCTTCATTGCGGCATCGTCCAGCCCTTTTATTTCTCCAATCAACTCAAATAAATTTTTTTCATTGCTCATCTTCGCTTATCCTCTTTTCTGATTGTTCACTCGTACAATCATCTTACCATATTTTTGTGTGAAAAAAAAGTTTCTTGCCTTGTAAACTTTTATTAATTTTAATATAATTATTTGTGAAAGCAATACTTATTTTATTTAGAAAAGGAAATGATTTTATGAGCAAAAAACTAAAGAGCGACATCATGTTACTCATTACTGCAATTATCTGGGGGTCCGCCTTTGTCGCCCAAAAAGCGGGTACGGTACTAGAGCCCTTTACCTATAACGGAATCCGTATGCTGATCGGCGGACTCGTTTTGATCCCCGTGATCTTCTTGTTCAAAAAGATCAACCGAGACGGTGACAATGCCTCCTTCGAAGAGGAAGAGCAGAAGGCTGCCGAAAAGAAGACCCTCATCATCGGCGGCATCAGCTGCGGCGTCGTACTCTGCATCGCATCTTCTCTGCAGCAGTTTGGTATGTTCTTTGACACCGATGCAGGCAAGACTGGGTTTATTACCTCACTTTATATCGTCATTGTGCCGATATTAGGTCTGTTCTTACATAAAAAAGTAAAACCAGTTATCTGGTTCTGCGTTGCCCTGGGCGCCATCGGCTTCTATCTGTTATGTATGGCCGGCAAGGGAGGCAGTTTCACTTTGACCACCGGAGATATGTTCGTACTGCTGTGCGCTGTTGCATTCTCCTGTCACATTCTCGTGGTAGATTACTTCGCACCAAAGTGTGACGGCATCAAGTTGTCCTGCATTCAGTTCCTGACCTGCGGCATCATCGGCATCATCTGTATGCTGATCTTTGAAAACCCTGTCCTGACAGATATTCTCGATTGCTGGCTGCCGATTCTATACTGCGGCGTATTTTCATCGGGCATTGCCTACACCCTGCAGGTGCTGGGACAGGAACATGCCGAGCCCAGCGTGGCATCTTTAATTCTCAGCCTGGAGTCCGTCTTTGCCGTACTCTTTGGCGTACTGCTCATCGGCGAATCGCTGACACTTTACGAGGGTATCGGCTGCGTGGTCATTTTCATCGCAGTCATCATTTCACAGCTTCCATCAAAAGAAGAAAGATTGCAACGAAAGAGCAATTAGTGTACAATAGTTGATAACAATAAGACAAGATAGGAAGTGATACCAATGATCAGTAGAGAAGAAGCCTTGGAGCTTCTAAAAAAATACAACAAAGAGGAATTCCATGTCCATCACGGAATCACCTTAGAATGTGTGATGAAGTACATGGCAAAGAAACTGGGATACGGTGACGAAGCCGAATTCTGGGGTCTTTGCGGACTGCTTCACGACATCGACTTTGAGATGTGGCCAGAAGAGCATTGTAAGAAAGCCGTAGAGCTTTTAGAAGAGGCCGGCGTCGATGAGAGAATCATCCACGCAGTGGTTTCCCACGGCTATGGCGAATGTTCTGATGTATTCCCGGATCACGAGATGGAAAAGATACTCTTTGCCATGGATGAACTGACCGGACTCATCGGAGCGGCAGTCATTCTCAGACCATCCCACAGCTGCAAGGACATGGATCTCAAGTCTCTCAAGAAAAAATTCAAAGATAAGAGATTCGCAGCCGGCTGCAGCCGCGAAATCATCCAGAAAGGTGCTGACCAGCTGGGCTGGGAACTGCCGAAACTGATGGAAGAAACTTTGGAAGCTATGCAGGCTTGTGAAGACGAAATCGCAGCGCTGGAACAATAGTCTCACTATACCTTGAAAGCAAATAGTTAAAAGCATACCAGCCGGTATGCTTTTTCTTTACCCCTCCCGATAGGCGGATTTATACCTTCCTTAATTTTTTCTTGTGCTCATACATCCTCTGATCTGCCTCTCTGATCATTTGGTCCGCATCGTCGTAATCTGCGCTTTCTACAATGCCATAGCTAATTGACATTGAAAACGAGTTTTCAGAGGAACTGCTTTTTTGTGTCAGTTTCTCCTGTACTTCTGCCATCTGCGCCTTTACGTCCCCCGGCGTCGTGCCGTATCTCAAAAGAATAAATTCATCGCCCCCATAGCGAAACAGTCTGTCTCCATTCTCCTGGAAGTGTGTGCGCAAAGTTTCTACCACAGTGGTCAGATACTGATCACCAAGGGGATGGCCAAGATGGTCGTTGACAGACTTCAATCCATTCAAGTCAATAAAGCAGAGACAGAAGGACTCTCCTTTTTCCAAGGCGTTCGTTAAAACCCCGATAGCCTGCTGGCGGTTCTCACATCCCGTCAGCGGGTCATGATATGCGATAGACTGCAATTTTTCTTCTTCTTTTCTGCCTTCCTCCAGCTTCATCCTGGCCTCCTTGTTTTCACTGCGGTATCGTTCCAAACGGCTCATACTGTAGGAAAAGGAAAGTGAAAGATAGTACCCGATCACTACCACTGCGTTGGCTTTCAGCGCCCACACCTTGAGAACCAGATAATCCCCCGGCGCATAATAGACCAGCAAGTTCAGGCAAAGATATCCATACATAGATACCATGAGAATAAAGAAAAATTTCAAGCTCTTGTTATCCTTTATAATCTCCCGCATTCTTATGTTATGTTTTCCACCCGTCACGACGAGAAACCACAGCCCTGCACAAAGAAACCCCAGCGCAATAGGATATTGCTTTGCATTTCCCGGTAAGTCAGAGTTATTATCGAACGCAGCTAACGGCGCCTGCATGACGATGGCAATCATATTCCTAAAAAACAGATTCACCGTCAGCCCCACCAGAGCCCCTGTCAGAGCCACCGTACTATCCTTCAGGTAGCTGCAATGGCAAAACAGCCGGACTTCAACGAGAAGAAAAACAAAAAAGATACACCAATTGATAATCAGATGCAGCTGGACAATCGTACATAGAATAAACACGGAGTAGTTCACGAGAAACGTAAGCCATACGTTTCTCGTTTTGATGGGCGATATGTCCATGACCGCGCTGGCGTAACGAAAAAAATAGAAATTATATATGAAATATGTGATTGCCACTATCAAAAGTTTGGTCACAGCGTTCACCTCCAGTCATCGTCTCAATTCTTTATCCTCATACATACGATGATCTGCCTCTTTTAAATATTCTGCGATATCCTCTATCCCTTGTCCAGGAATATAGACAACTCCATAGCTGTAGAAAATCTTGTGATCGATACTTTTCTCCATGCTCTCCCGCATCGCACTCATGCACTCACGAGCCGGTTCCTCCGCAGTTCTCGGCATCAAAATCAGAAATTCATCGCCTCCGATTCTCGCCAGGATATCTTCTTTCCCAAGTTTTTTCTGCAGTTCCCTTACAAAGATCTGCAGGTGCTCGTCGCCTTTTAGGTGTCCCCCGGTATCGTTGATGCGCTTCAGGGAATCCAAGTCTATATAAACCATAGAAAAAGATGTTCCGCTGCGGAGCATCTTGTCAGTAGCTGCCTTTACATAGGTCCTTGTATACGCTCCCGTCAGATGGTCTATATAGGCGTCTTTTTCTGCCAGGGCGGTACGCAGGAGCAGCTGTCGCTCCTCCTGCTTGAGGCGAGCCTTTTCTTCTTCCAAATAAGCATTCTGCGTAATGCGATAGACGTGAACGTGAAAAAAGGCGACAAGAAATAAAATCAGCAGATTGCTGCTGATCAAAAACATGGATACTAAATCTGTGGGCAATCTGAACATAGATGGGATGCTGTCGGTAAACGTAAACACTACCCAAAACCACATGGAATTTTGCAAAAGCCAAAACTCTTTCTTTTCGTAGGCAAAAACCATATCCTTCTGCCTTTTGATCAATTGCAGCAGTACGCAGATTCCTGCCGTATTCACCAATGTCGTCAAAATAATGCTAATTCCCCTGGACTGGGGATTCAGGAGCACCTCATTAATATCTACGTGTTCGTACAAGGCCATCGCTCCCAAGACGATCAAATTAACTGCCGCGAAAAACGCAAATTGTACATTTATGATATAAAAGTCCTTCCTGTCGTGTTCCCTTCCAAAAACGGATAGGCAGAAAATCAAATAAATGCCCCCATAACAAAACGGCAGCGGAATCTGCCAATACAGGATACACACGGACCATGCAGCGACGAGCAGATATCTGCTTACTCTCCAGAACCAGCCCTTCAGCAGGGTGAATTTCAGGCTCTTCAGCAGCGATTCCACTTCAAAGCAATATAAAATTGTGAACAGAACAGTCAACAACACGATCATAACTCTAATCATTCCTCTTTGATTATTTATATGAAAACATTGTAACATTTGATACTCAAAATAACAAGACAGTCTCTCTATTTTCAGTTGAAACCAGGTTATCGAAAGAGTATAATAATTGATATGGTTTTACAATTTATTTGAGAAAGGAAACGATTCATGTATTACGAAATGACAATAGCAGGATTAAAACGCCAATTACCACTATGCAAGATCACCGATGATCTGTATATCGGCGCCTTTATCATGTTCAGCGACGTAGAAATTACAAAAGCATGTGCAAAGGATCTTTTGAAAGCTGCGCCGGAATTTGATGTCATCATCACAGCAGAATCAAAAGGCATTCCCCTTGCTTATGAGATGGCAAGACAAGCTGGTACGGATGACTACGTGGTAGCCAGAAAAGGTGCCAAATTATATATGGATAATATCATTACCACAGAGGTCAACTCCATCACGACCGATCATATACAGACTTTATGTCTGGGTCAGAAAGAAGCGGATCTGATGCGTGGCAAGCGAATCCTCATTGTCGATGACGTAATCAGCACGGGAGAATCTCTCCTTTCACTGGAAACCCTCGTAAAGCAGGCAGGCGGAAACATCGTCGGCAAAATGGCGGTGCTGGCAGAAGGTGAAGCGGCAGATAGAGAGGATATCATCTTCTTAGAAAAATTACCAGTCTTCAATGCTGACGGCACGATCAAATAACCGATATCATGATAAAAGAGGCTTATGCGCAGGAGCTGGTTGAACCGTCCCCCGTGCAACGCCTCTTCTCTTTTACCGTATTTCCAGGTTGCACATCTCGGACAAGAACTTTCCAATTCGCTCTTTCCGCTCCGCCTCGTCCTTCGGCCAGGTAAACAGATCCACACCTTTCCAGCTGGCATGATCGACGCTATAGGTTGGAATCTCGTTTTCGTAGATCGCCTCGCTGGCTTCTACCCGAAAACCATTGATGGTCTTGTGCGGACCTCCGTTGAGGATAAACCCTTTGATTTCTCCCAGGCTGTCCAGTTCCTCCTGTGAAGCCTCATGACTGCAGATGACTGCGGGCACGCCAAAACTCTCGACATCCTCTTTGATCATCTGACAATTCTCATGTCCTAAATCTACGATTACTATTACTCCCGTTTCCATCACTTGTCCTCCTCCATTTCTGCAAGCTTCCCATACACGACCAGTCTTGCATCATCAAATTCATAAGTGCAGGTACTCAGCATCACAATTTTGTCTCCAGTCGATGCAGTCACCCCCGTGTCGATTTCGCTGTTCGCCATGATCCAGTCGAGATATGCCTGTTTATCCTCTTTTCCAGAAAAGCGATATCGGTACTTGTCACTATCTGCTGCAATCGTTACAACACCAAAAATCTGCACTTGGTATTTTCTGTCTCGCGTAATCAGCATCATCTTCTTATGCTTGTCAAAATAATCTTTTTCTCGATATTTTGTCAAAGAGTTGAACATGCTGCCGTCCTTCATCCTGTGACCATAGATGATCGTGTTAAAATCCGAAAAAGGGTTCTCGCAACGATAGTCGATAAAGATGGAGCCTTTGCCATTATACTGGCCGTTAATCATGCGGTAGAGATAGAACTGATTGTCTTTTCCCTGTACCACAGGATAGTTGATGACCGTATCTTTTGAGTAAATCCAAGCTTTGACGTCTTTGTTTTTCTTGACCAATGCGTCAAAATCTACTTCGCCAGTAAATGACTCTGCCTGTGTTCCTGCAAGTTCTTGTACGCTGTCATATTCTTTTGTCCCCACGTGATATTCATATAAAATCGTTCCGATCTTGTAAAGACTGAACGCAATAATCACTATCAAAATAAAGAGAATCATTCGGTAAAGCAAACCGCTTTTTTTCTTTTCTTTTTTTGTCATAGAGATACATTCTCCTCTGCCAATTCACTTATAGGCTATTGTATCACATTTCCATTTCTTTTTCATTCTTTTGCGTATAAAAAAGACCGCTGATTCCAATATTAAAATCATGGAATTAATAGTATTTGTTTTGGGTGGAACTTTTTACGGCCTTACAGAATTTATATATCGAGGCTGGACTCACTGGACCATGGTGCTGACAGGCGGCGCTGTCGTACTCACGTTCTATCTTCTGATTCCTTTTCTATTTAATATGAATGTTATTCTCGCCGCTTTGCTTGGCGCTTTGATCATCACCGCATACGAGTTTTCAATGGGGGTTGTCGTCAATCTCTGGCTGCACTGGGACGTTTGGGATTATTCTTCTCGTCCGGGAAATGTACTGGGGCAGATCTGTCCTCTTTATACGGCATACTGGTTTGCAATATGCCTTGCCTTCTTCTCCTTGATAAAATATAATAAGAGTATACTTTTTTAGCAGGAGATGAAATTATGCCAAAATACGATTACAGCAAGTTACAAAATGGCAGCGATATCAGGGGAATCGCCATTGCCGGCGTCCCTGGAGAAGCAGTCAACTTGGACAGAGATACAGCAGCGCGCCTTGCCAAAGGCTTTCTGTACTGGCTGTCCGCAAAGACCGGGAAAGATCCCGCTTCTTTAACCATATCCATCGGTCGTGACCCCAGGTTGTCAGGCGCAGACCTGGCCGCTGCATTCTGCCAGGCTCTGTTGCCTTACGGCTGCAAAGTCTTAGATGCAGGACTCGCTTCCACGCCAGCCATGTTCATGTCAACCATTTTCGAAGAATACCGGTGCGACGGTGCCGTCATGGTGACGGCCAGCCATCTTCCGTTTAATCGCAACGGATTCAAGTTCTTTGACTGCGAGGGAGGTCTGGACAAAGGTGACATCACTGACATCATCACTTTTGCAGAATCAGACTCGATATTAAATTCCATACGGGCAAGCAAACCCGGAGAAGTGGCGGAAATACCACTTCTTGATACATATTCTGCCCACCTTCGCAAGCTGATTGTTGACGGCACTGCATCAGGTGAAAAGCCGCTTTCCGGGATGAAGATCGTCGTTGACGCGGGGAACGGTTCCGGCGGATTCTTCGCTGCAAAGGTGTTAGAACCTCTGGGTGCCGACATCTTCTCCAGTCAATTTCTGGAACCGGATGGAAACTTTCCAAATCATGCGCCCAACCCGGAAGACAAAAAAGCGATGGAAGCAATCTGTTCCCGCGTCAAAACAAGCAGCGCCGATTTGGGTCTGATCTTTGACACTGATGTCGACAGATCCTCCGCCGTAGACGAAAACGGCAGGGAAATCAATCGAAACGGTATCGTCGCCATGGCGGCTGCGCTGATTGCTGAAGGCAATCCGGGAACCACCGTCGTTACGGACAGCATCACCAGCAATCAACTGAGCTCATTTCTCGAAAAGGACCTGGGGCTTAAGCACCTTCGTTTCAAGCGGGGCTACAAAAACGTAATAAACGAATCCATCCGATTAAATCAGGAGGGCATTGACAGCCAGCTGGCCATCGAAACTTCAGGCCACGCAGCATATAAAGAAAACTACTTCCTCGACGACGGCGCTTATCTCGCTACTAAGATTGTCATCAAAGCGGCAAAGCTCCATCAGGCAGGCCAGGGTATTTCTGAAGTCATCGCCGCTATGGAAATGCCGGCAGAATCAATGGAAATTAGATTCCCGATTCTGGCAGATGACTTCGCTGCTTACGGTGATCGGATTATCGATGACCTGCAGGAAATCTTCGCATCCGGCCAGCTCGAAGGCGCGACTCTCGTCACGCCCAACTACGAAGGCGTGCGCATCAATTTTGAGAGACCGTCTCTAAAAGGATGGCTGCTGCTCCGCAAGTCCCTGCACGATCCAATCATGCCCCTCAATATCGAGTCCGATATGGTAGGCGGCTGTGCGGAAATCAGGAAATTGTTAAAACCTATCCTGGACGCATATGAGGAGCTGGATATCTCTGCGCTTTGACTGCCAGTGATAATCGTTTAACCATATATATCAAAATTAAGGGGCTATTATGATTACAAAAAATGGAATTAAGAACGCTTGGACCAATAACAATATCGCCGCTACCAATGAAATTGTAACCCTCTATCACGGTTCAAAGTCGTCGATTCACGGAGATATTGCGCCAGTTAGCCGGAAACGCTGCGATTTCGGTAAAGGATTTTACATGGGAACCGATCGAAATCAGCCGCTTACTTTAATTTGCAACTTTCCTGATGCCCGACTATATACATTAAGCGTTGATTTATCTGATCTTAAAATCCTTGATGTAGAAATGCGGATATGACTCTCCCTCATTTATTGAATCTTTTATGAATAGCCGAACTGCCGCTGCCCTCGATGATGTCTATGATCGATTACAATGGGCGGGAGAGGAATATATTCTCGAAGAACTGGACGAGGAAGCAGGCGGGCTCAAAAAAGCCGGCACGACTTATAGCGAAGAAGTCATGTACTGGACCGGGTATACTTATCGCTATTGGCACTACTACACAAATGAATTTAGTCGTGAAATATATAAAGTCGCAGACGCCCTGACGATGAATGAATGTTGGCTCGGGTTCCATACTTTGGATATCGAAATGGCCATCGATGACCTGAAGGAGATTTATAAACAGAAATCTAAAAAAAGGAATTCTTTATAGGTTACCAAAAAAACAGAGCACCGCCGCTGTCAATTCAGCTTCAGTGCTCTGTTTTTCTCTTATTTAAATTCCAATGATTTGTAGAATACCTCTACATCCTTCCATTCGTAGTCAAAGATGATAATCGTCACCGACTCAAACTCTCTGACCAGCGCCCCTGCGTATCTGTCATTACGCAGTTCTTCAATGGTAAAACCCGGTACGGAAAGTCCAAATCTGCCAGCGTTAGCCATGATGCCAGCCTTCATATAGCTGACAAATTCCGCCCATTCCTCATCGCCCGTCATATCCGCCGCCTCTTGTTTGGCGGATAATTTGATACGATCTCTTTCGTTGGCATCCCCTTTCAGTCCCCTGACGGCAAAATAGTTAATCCACTTGTTGAGCATCTCATTATCCGCACACTTTTCAAATGCTTCCAGAATGTCTTCTTTCGGCACGGACACCCGATAGAAATATCGGTTGTCATAGGTATCGATCTTTTCCACATTCTCAAAAGCTTCCTCGAGAGTTTCCTGATAGACCTCTGCCGAAACCTTTTCGTCTGACAGAACAGGAAAAGATACCACTAGGTAGTCTGGCGCGGGGATGTATTGTGAATTCTTATATTCTGCTAAGGCATGCTGAATGCCTATATTCTCTGAAATAAGTTGTACAGCTCTGTTCATAATACTCACCTCGTTAATAATCTGTTCCCAATTTGCATTTTTCTGACAAATCTATTTTATCACATTTTATTCGTGACGCATAGTTAAAATATAGATTAATACTCTTTTGCGATTTCCTCCCCTTGCAGCATGCGCAGCGCACCGCCTGCCAGGGCTTCCATCTCACCCTCTCCTGCCATGACCTCAATCTTACCGATATGCCCGCAATACTCTGCAATCATGACAGTCAGCATCTTGGAGCGGGCAATGCCGCCTGTCAGGATGATCACATCTACCTTGCCCTTTAAGACACAGGACAGTCCTGCCACAGACTTTGCCACTTGCAAAGCCATGGCCTCATAGACTAATTTGGCATACTCATCACCGCTCTCAATGCGCTTTTCAACTTCCAGGCAATCCTTTGTCCCCAAATAGGAATAAAGCCCGCCTTTTCCACTGATTAAGTCTTCCATGTCCTTCTCTGTGTGTCTACCGTCAAAGCAAAGCTTTTTGAAGAGCAGAAGCGGGACGCCGCCAGACCGTTCCGGTGCCATAGGACCGTCATCATATGCTGCAGTGTCGATTACCTTCCCATCTCTCCAGGCATTGGCTGTAATACCTCCGCCCATGTGGCAGACGATGAGCTGCATGTCCCTATAGTCTCTGCCAACAGAAGCCGCATATTTGATAGCCTGCGCCCTCGAATTCAAAAGATGGGTTGCACCATACTTTTCAGCCCCGGCAATCCCAGTGAGTTTCACAACGTCCAGCAAATCACATCCCATGGTAGAATCGTAAATATATGCAGGCAGATTCAGAGGCTTTGCAATCATGTAAGCCAAAATCCCGCCCAGGCTGGATGCATGCTGCGGAATCGTGGAGCTTGCCAGTTTGTCACAGAGTTTTTTGTTCACCTTGTATCCGCCGCCTGCCAGGTCATAGACCATGCCGCCTCTGCCGACGACCGCGGAGAGATTGGACAGATCATAGCCGTCTTCTTGCAGCATCTGCAGGATCATTTCTCTTCTATATTCTCTCTGTGATGCCACATTGGGGAAAGATAGGATCTTGTCCTCGTCGTGAACGATGGTTTCCTCAAAGAGCACGTCCTTGTTTTGATTGGTATAGACGGCGATCTTCGTCGTCGTGGAGCCTGGATTGATGACCAGGATATCTTTAATTTCCATATGTTTCACTTTCCTTCCGCAGCATCTTGATTTCTCTGGCATAACCCTCCAGATCTTCCTGCGGCGTCTCCAGAATGCAAGGGATTCCTGCCAGTTTCGGATGGTTGATCACCTGCAGTATGGTTTTGAGCCCCAGATGACCGTCGCCGATACAGGCGTGCCGATCCTTGTGGGCGCCTCTTTCGTTCATGCTGTCGTTGATGTGCAGAGCTTTGAGCCTGTCAAGGCCGACCACCTGGTCAAACTCCTCAAGGACGCCGTCCAAATCATTGATAATATCGTAACCGGCGTCACTGACGTGACAGGTGTCCAGGCAGACGCCCATTTTTCCGTCATAGTTCACCCGGGAAATAATCTCAGCCAGTTCTTCAAATCTGCTGCCCACTTCGCTGCCCTTCCCAGACATGGTCTCCAGCAATATTACCGTCGACTGCTCCGGCGTGATAATCTGGTTCAGCAAATCACTGATCAGTTCGATTCCCTTCTCTATCCCTTGTCCCACATGGCTGCCGGGATGGAAATTGTAATAGTTGCCCGGAAGATATTCCATTCTCCTCATATCGTCTTCCATAGCCATATGGGCAAAGTTCCTCGTTTTTTCCGTAGCTGAACACGGGTTCAGCGTATATGGCGCATGGGCTACCAATTTTCCAAAATGGTTTTCTTCTAATATCTCTTTCAGCTTTTCTACATCCGCCTCGTCAATTTCTTTTGCCTTTCCCCCTCTGGGATTTCTCGTAAAAAAAGCGAAGGTATTGGCATCGATATCACATGCATTCTTTCCCATGGCTGCAAACCCTTTCACGGAAGAAAGATGGCAGCCGATTAATAATCTCTTGTTCTCTATTTTCTTATCCATAGCCTATATTGTACTACATTTGACGCAAAAATCCAAAGCCTTTGAAATATTTCCATGACATCCGCCCTAATTCGTGTATAATGAACTTATGACACTAAAAGAGAATGCAAAAAAACCTGCTAACAAAAGTCAAGTGCTTTTCGTCAGGTTTTCAAATTATT